>JAMWDA010000138.1 GCA_023818995.1 Candidatus Omnitrophota bacterium | reverse complement strand
AATGAAAATACCAAAAGTAGTTCCCCAAGATACCTCACGTGCCTTTCCCGCCTCAATATATTCACGATAAACAATCCTTTTGCCTCTTAAAGTCATCTCATAACCACCAAAGATATCCTCATTAACGGGATAAGAACGCGAAACACCACCAAATTGATCAACATAAGAAGCGCGCCACAGATCTGGATGCCCATAATGAAATCTTGCTCCTAATAAAGTTAAGGTCCTTTGAACTAAAGTATTAAAGGTTCTATCGGCAAAGGCATGGAATTTCCCAATCCAAGAGTAATCATCTGTAAAGATATCTTCCGGATAACCCACAATTGCAATATCTTTATCTTCATCAAAAGTAGATAAAAGATGTGGAAGTTTAAATGCCTGTTCAACATAGAAATCCTGATTTATATCAATAGTCATAATTGCTTCACCACGGGCAAACCTACGGGTATGGGTTTGGTTTGCAGGTTTTCCTTCACTAATAGTTGGTAATTCTTTACATAATTTAACTGCAAAGACATCTTCGATATTATTGGTTTGGGGATTAATTCTTGCCAAAACACTGTAGAAATAACCATCAGCGCGTTTCTGCACATAAGCAATATCAATCAAGAACCCATATTTTTTGTAATATTCTTGAGCTAATCTAATTGTCTCTTGCGCTTTTGCATCGTTCTTTGCCACAAAATCTCCATAGCCTTGATGGCCCCAAAGTAACTGAAATTTCTCATTTATCTCTTCATTTATCTTTTCTCTAGACCAATCTGGGTGATTAATTTTTGCATAAAGTTTAAGAACTGCTACGTAATGCATAAGACCATTTAAGGTTCTTAAGAAAGGTTGGAATCTTAAAGACGCCCAGCGCCTAATTTCCCATTCTAACTCTTCATTCACAGTTCCTAATTGCTCACCTAATTTTAAGTTTTGCATTCTTTCTATCTCTTGAGTATTAGCTTTGTTTTCTCTTTTTATCCTCTCAATAAAATTCTTCCATAAATCTGGATAACGGGAAATCAGATAAGTTAAAACTGTAAGTCCGGTATCTAATTTTTTATCTAATTCTTTGTAAGAATAAACGATAGTTTCAGCAGGACCAACCGGTGGCATTGAGGTTAAACTCTTTATTTTCTCCCAAAGTGGCATCTTTGGCATATCCATAAACAGACTATTCAAAAATACAGAAATACGTTTTCTAATCTTATAATTTTTTACTGAAAAGAAACTTTTCGGTGGAGTAACTTTAGCTCCAAAGAAATTTTCTGGGTTGTCTCTTTTAATCTCCCATTTATTATCTATTAGTTCCTCATCAGTAATCATATCTTCTTCTCTTAAGATTGTTAAAATAAGATTGATTATCTCTGCTACTACAACTTCTTTCTGTTCTTCATTAAGACTCAATTCCTCTGGAATAAATCTTTCCTGAATCAACTTTATAAATGTTTCTCTTGCGTTTTCTATCTTCATAATCCCCAGAATCCTTCCCTCTTTTACAATTCCCAATCCTAAATATTTACCATATATATAACCTACAACTGACTCCATCAAATAGAAAATTGAGAAAGTATCTAAGAAAAAGAATAAAGCAAATGGAAGTAGTAAACCAGCAATTAAAATTAGGTTGAGATTTATCCCTAATAAAGGCGTCGTCCAGCTAGAACCCCAAAGTTCACTTAAACCAATAGTTAAATACTTCCATACAATTATATTCCAGCCAAGTTTAAGCCCGGCTAAAGTTATCCAGAAAGCCCATCTGAAGATTTTTAATCCCAAGCTTACTTTGGATTTCTTGTAGCCCTTATCTGGACGAATGGGTATGGGATGAGAAGGTAGTTTTTCTATTCTTTTTATTATCTCATCTAAACCTTTTTTACCCCAAAGAAGTGTTGTTTCTAAACCAATAATAACTGATATAGTAGAAAGACTAAACAGTGTTCCCTTTAGACACAAAGCAATAACTAAAGCCAAGAGGGTGACCTGACCTATAAAGAAAACAAAAGGATAGCTGTTTCTGAAAGAATGTAACCAACCCTTCCAACCGAAGATTCCACCTACAGTATCAGAATAGGTCTTATAGAAAAGTGGCTTCTTTGTACCATCGGAAATTTCTCTTCCCTCTGACCACTCTTTCTTAAGAAATTCTATATATTCTTTATACTCGTCGGTTTTTAACACTTTGTTTTTTATGTGAGATTTATCATCTTTACCATACTTGTCATTTAACTCTTTAATTTTTGCTATTAATTTCTCAACTTTATCTTTAAGATCTCTAATTAAATCACCATAGAGTCTTTCTCTATTTTCTTCAGAAAATCTATCATAAAAATCAATAAATTCTTTTGTCCTGAATAATTCTTCTAAATCATCAATGTTGAATATATATTGATAAGGAACCAATTGGCTTGTATCAGCAAAAGGCCCTATACCTTTAAAATTTGATAAAGTAAGATTTAATATCGTATACCATCTTTCTACTTCCTTTCGTACAAGCTCACCTATTTTATTTCCTTCGTTTTTATGGTTAAATTGAATTGCCTTATAGAGAAGATAGTTAAAGAAGCTCGGTGTATCGTTGTGGAAATATATACTTCCTTGCTGTAATAAAAAGAATAGCCATAAATCTTCAAGAGAAGGATTGAAATTATCGGTTAATTTAAGAACTTCTTTTCTCCATACTAAATACGATTCAAAATATTCTTTTATTATATCTTCTAAAGAATCGCCTCTCTTAAGACGACTAATTATCACAGAAAATTTGTGTCTGGCAGAACGTGCTATCTGGTCATCAAAACCATAATAATTATAGGTAGGTTGGGGTATTTGATCATTATTAGGTGGAGGTGCTATTGTGGTAGAGTTAGTAGGAGAGTTTTTATTTTTTGCTAAATTCATTTTTATCCGTAACCATCGCCCTGCACTCAATAGCCATCCTATAAATATTAAAGAGACGAATCCAAGTATTGGTATAAGCACTAAATTTTTATTTGCCAGCAGAGACTTTTTATATTCTTCGTTGATACCAATTCTTCTTTCATCTTTAAATTCACCTTTTTTAAGTGTAAGCTTGTTATCATGTGTAATATCCGGACCTAAGGGATTACGCTTAGTAATTGTATGCTTTTCTTCGCCACTTTGCGTATTGTAATTAATTCTCGGGGTCCCTTTTTCATCTCGCCAATCCTGAGTAGTTCTTTCTTCATCGTCTTTTGCATATAAAGGTCTTTCAAATTCATCATAATATACAGTTTCAAATCCTTTGATAGCATAACCTAAAATTCCATTCGCTACACGCACTTTCGCATTAGCATTTATTAATCTAATTACTCTACCATCTATAGTTAATAATATTTTTTTCTGTAACTCTCTTCCTTTACGATAATCTTGGATACTATAAGCAATAAATGTTTTTCTATCTTTACTCTCAAATTCTAAATTAAAGTATTTTGCGATCCAATCGCTATCATCCCAGGCTGCTGTATAGGTTTTGCCGAAGAGGCGGCCGAGGCCAAAGAATCTGCCTTTGGTTCGGTATGAATTAGGATTGATACCTTTTTTAGGATCAAAAGGATAGGTGTAACTGGCTTTTGCAAATCCGAAATCGTCGTATTCAGGGATAAAGGTTATCCAAAGAGGACGTCCATAGTTATCTTTAGCAGGATCAATCTGGGAAGCAAGCTGAAGATAACCGTCTAGAGTAGTCAAATCATAACCTCTACCTGAACGGATAATTACTTGAGATCTGTAAGCCTGGTTAGCAAATATAGTATCAAGATTGATATTAGAAGTGCCTTCAACTTGTATAGGCAAAATCCATTTCTTGATAAAGGTCAGGTTGCCAGTATTTGGGTCTAAATAGGTATTGTTGGAGATGGTAAGGATATACCATTGATTATTTTCTCCTTTTACTATTCTTACAGAGCGGTCAGGGATACCGAATCTACCGTATGGACCGTTATAGAAAATAAGCTCTTTTGAGGTAAGATTATCTAAATCTTTGCCAAAACCAATCTCTACTAAATC
Organism: Candidatus Omnitrophota bacterium; assembly: GCA_023818995.1. GTDB lineage: Bacteria > Omnitrophota > Gorgyraeia > Duberdicusellales > 4484-171 > JAMWBQ01. The sequence continues at coordinate 330 of JAMWDA010000138.1, read as the reverse complement.
ACCATTTAAGCGGGTTTCAAAGGAGGTCTTTCTTAAAGCATAACTTCCTTGAGAATCTTTGCCATAATCATCTCTTCGGTAAATAATTCTTATTCCTTCCTGGCTAAATTCAATTTTTTGAAGTGATGATTCGCTCTTTACTACACTGTCTTTTGTAAACGTCTTACTTTCTTTTCCAATTCCTAGCACTCTAAGAAACGTTTCTGAATATTCTCTGTCATCTTGTTTAAAATCACCGTAGGTAATTTTTTCTTCGGTTTCAGGGACAAATTTATCTGATATCTGCTGAGAAGTTAATTTATTATCTACAAGCTCCTTAAAATCATCCAT
>JAMWDA010000137.1 GCA_023818995.1 Candidatus Omnitrophota bacterium | reverse complement strand
ATTATAATTAAAAACATCTTTCCCATAATGAATGCCTCCTTTTCCCCTCATCATTATCCTCTCCTCACAGCGAAGAGGATGTAGGTGAGGGAGATACTACTTAACAACCATGCCATCCTGTAGTCTCACGACCCTATCAGTTTGCTGGGCAATGCTTAAATCATGTGTCGCAATAACAATTGCTAAATCATCTTTTGTTTCACATTTTACCAATATTTTACCTCCTGAGGGAGTAAATTTTATAGCATTGTTAACGATATTTATTAAAACTCTTTCCATAAGGTCTCTATCCATATAAACTCTTAACTCTTGAGGAACATCTAAAGCAAAGGATAAATTCTTACTAACTATCTGAGGCATAAGCAACTCAGAAACGTCTTTGATTAAAGTAACTAAATCCAGAGGGAAAATTTTAATTTCTAAGCGTCTAGACTCTATCCTCGATATATCCAAAAGAGTATTTACTATATCAACGAGTTTATCTACATTTTCTTCAATAATCTTTAATTTCCTCTTAGCTTCTTGGGGTATATTGCCAAACTTATCTAACGACAATAAACTAGAAAAACCCTTTATAGCTGTAAGAGGTGCCCTTAATTCATGTGAGACACTGGAGATAAATTCTGATTTCAATTTATTTACCTACTCAATCTCTTTTAAACTCCTACTTAGCTGAAAAGTTTTTTCCTTAATCTTACTTTCTACCTCTTCCCCAGCATAGTAGAGAGCTTCTAATAATTTTATATTATCTAAACATTGCCCTATATACATACAGATAATAGAAAGAACCTCTTCCTCTAAAGAAGTAATGCCTAAAGGCAAAATACACTCGCTTACCAAAAATATAGCGTATAGTCGGGAACCTACATTTATTGGACATAAAAGAAAATCTTTAATGCCTTCTTTTTCAATAATAACTTTAATTTCCTCGTCATTTTTTAAATAACTACTCGTTAGAGGGGAAACACTATCTAAACTATTTAGAATATCAATTTTTTTCTTAACGATCTCGCTAAAAGCAATTATTTCTGAGGAAGAAAAATTTATATTGGACAAAATATCTATATTAGGATAATTAAATATTAATCCTTTCTTGAAGCCGATACCATTTATAATTTCCTCATCTAATTTAGAGAAAAGTTTTTTTTCATCAAGAATATTGATAAAAGTAGCTAAAATACTCTTTAACATAATTAACTTTTTTCTCTTATCCTCCATATCCTCTTGATAAAACCTCATCTTTATATCGCTCTTAATGATAAGTTTTGCTTGATGCTCTAACTCTTCAATATCTCTGTTAAGAACTCTAATTTTTTCTTCTAAACTATTATTCTTGGAAATAATCAATAGTAGCCAACATACCAAAAAAACAACTAATCCTGCCAAAATATAAATATTCAAAAGATTAATTTCCATAATAATTATTCGCTTTTAAATATTTCTTACATACGTGCTTGGTGGATTTATAAATAATACTCCCAGATTATTATTCTCTATATCCATCTTACCGCTATAGATATTGGGGAAAATATGGTAATCACTATAAAAACCAATCACTTTTGTTTCTTCTCCCAGAATTTCTTTGATGATTTCTATTTCTCTATCCGCTTCCTCAACCAACAATCTTCTCCTTGTAAAACAATTCATCACTAAAGCTAATCTATTCTTATTTTTAAAATGATTAAGTTCTTTTTCTATTTCCTCTAATAAAGAGGAGGGGGTAGCTATCATAATCTTAGCTTTCTTGCCCTCTTCTAACTCTCCTAAACAAAAAAGAGAATCATCATCCAAAACATCTAATACATTCACTAACCTGTAATATCCTCTCTCAAGGATACCTATAGGATAAATATTTCCTAAAGATAATTGCTTGAAATTATAAAATTCTTCTTCTAAATATTTCCTATATATGAAAGATGCTGGTTTACCATCTATCTCTAAAATAATGCTTCTCTTAGGGATAACTTTAGTTAAGGTAAATGTTCTACCTATGGGTAAGAAACCACATATCTTTTTAAACTCCAATAGAGAGTGTCCAGATACAATTAAACCCGCCCCTCCTTCATCAATTATCTCATTAACTATTTGAAAATTTTTTATTCCATATTTTCTCATAAATACAGAACCCAAAATTTTACCTCCTCTTCCTAAAACCAAATCCACTGCTCTTAAATAATTATAAGTATCTACAGAAGAAGTTAAAGAAAAAAACATAAAATCTTTCTCTTTACCTAATGCTATTATCTCTTTTCTTAAAATAGTTTCTATCTCTTCTTCGTTACTACTTTTAACCATATTAACTCTTAAAGATAAATTTTGTCCACATAAACAGCAGATAACAATACCCTTCTTTATAGCTTTATTTTCAAAAATTACTATGGGGGATTGTATGCCAAAAATATTCTTTGGTTTCAAAGTAATATCTAAATTTTCTTTCAAATTTATTGGTTTATAATGTGGTGTAAAAAAAATTAGTAGTAAATCTATTGGTTTATTCAAAGTGATAGACTTTATCTCTAAAGAGATTTTTTTTATCGCTTCTTCTCCTACAGGCTGGTCACTAAATCCTATAGCAAAAGTCTCTATACTCATAGATATCACATTATATTACACAACCTTTTAGCTATCTTGTCAAGGTAAACAAATAAAATAAGGTAAGATTTAGTAAGTTAGCCAAATAATCTTATAAGGTAGCATACAGTAAACTGTTTAGTGCTTTAAATTTTTTCAAAAATTCCCTGTATACAAAAACTAACGTTTTTGATATTATAAATAAATTAACTCATTAATTAGATCATAGTTATTATTTATAAAGTAAAGGGGGAAAACCATGGGTAGGAAAAAAGAAGAAATGAGGCGCATACATCATAAAAAAATGAAGAAAGCTAAAGAAAAGGTAAAAATGTATATTAAAAAAGAAATTACTTACAACCAGTTAAATAAACTGGCAAAAAATTTCTTAGAGAAAAGAAGAAAAGCTGAAAAAAGTGAAAAAAGCTCTAAATGATGAAAATTCACTAAAAGACCTATAGCTAATTAACGGCTATACACAAACTCAATGGCAATAGTTCTTTGTTTCCCAGTGTCCGCCATCTTCTACTTTGTATTTAATATAATGAGCTTCTACTATTATCTCACCATAATCTTGATGATACTCTCTATGTTCAGGAATATACTCTCTCTTCCAAACGTAATGGGGAACCCATACTCTCTCTACATAACAACATGGTCTCCTACAATAATAGCCACTATTTAGATGATCACTCTCTTTAAATCTATTATTTCTATCCTCTCTAACTATACCCGAGATATTACCTATAATGTCTACTTTACCAGCGGTAAGCAATCTAATTCCTTCTATAACCGTAAGCGCTTTACCTGCTTTATCCCAATCACTGGCGTAAATTCTACTAATAACCACAAATATAAAAACTAAAATAAATGTTAATAAAAATATCTTTTTCATCTAAGCTTACCTCCTTTAAATACTTTTTTTCTATTCAACTCATAAAATCCTTCCATTCTTTCATTCAACAAACGAAATTGCTCTAAAGAAAGTATATTTCTAATCGCTATTATTTCCTCAACTCTTTTATCAAACATCTTTCCCATTAAATCTTTTATATCTGTAACGATCCTTTCAATTTTATCCTTATCTATGCTCTCCTTCTCTAACTCTTCTTTTAGCTGTATTCTTTTATTGCGGAATTGATCTCTCAATTCTCTTAAAGCTTTTAGTTTATCTTCCCTCAATTTACTTATCTCATCCTTCTGCTCAGGAGTAAGATTCAACTGAGAAATCACCTCTTCCCAACGCTTCTTATAAAATCCATCATCTCCCTTTTGGGTTTGTGAATAAACTAACGGTTTATCTAAAAATAAATATTGACTAAAGATAATTATCCCTAATATTACAAAAAATTTAGGCTGTATTTTTTTCATTCCTCTCACCCCCTTCACTTATCTTAGACAATATTAAATATAAAAAAGTTACTAAATTAAAAATCTAATTCTCCATAACTATTGCCGTTGTAAAAGAAACTTACCTGCTCAAACAAATATTCACTTACAAGTTTTTGTTTACTATGGGATACATTTATAGTTAAACCTATAATTAAGAAAACAATTATTGCACCCAAAGTAAAGGCTATCTTATATTGGAATATTCCATTACTAATAAAATCTAAAATATTTTTTATACTCAAATCCCTCTCTTTATTCCTGGAAAGTATATAATTCTTAGTATTTACCCATACCGACTCAGTTGGTTTAATCTCTTCCTCTTCTCTTAAAGGCTCTCTGATTTCTTTAAGCAATAGCTGAAAAAAACGACGGAAATCTAAACATACTGAGA
>JAMWDA010000136.1 GCA_023818995.1 Candidatus Omnitrophota bacterium | reverse complement strand
AAATATGAAATTTCTATTTTGCTTTTACACAGATAATATTTCTCTTGACATAACCTTATTAAATAGATAATATTAAAAAGTTATACACTAATAACTTTAATAAGGAGGTATTATCTATGGCAAGAAAGTGCGAAATATGTGGTAAGACAGCTATAAGGGGTAACTCTATAACCCGTAGAGGGTTGGCTAAGAAAAAAGGAGGAGTAGGTAAAAAAACAACAGGGATAAATAAAAGAATTTTTCTACCCAATCTTCAGAAAAGAAAAGTATTAATAAATAACCGCATCAAAAAAATTATGGTTTGCGCAAAATGTATAAAGAGTGGTAAATTAACTTTTCCCACAAAAGTAGCTGTATCTAGTACTAATTAACTTAACCTGACATCTCTTAAAACTAATCTTACACTATCGTAATAGTAATTTCTTTCTAAACTATAAACTATATCTACGAATTTACCATAATTAAGGATATCTACTAAACCATTATTTTCAAAAAAGATGCCTTCGTAGGTAAGTTCATTCTTACTCAACCAAACCGAGTAAATACCGTTACTGTTTTTTTTACAGGGTTGTTTTACAAAAACACCTCTTGTAACAAATAAAGGCTGAGGATTACCTTCACCAAAAGGTTTTAAGTTATCTATTGATTTTACTAAATCTAAATTGATATCAGTAAGCTCTACCTCTAAATCTATATCTAAACAAGGTAGATAATCCTGAGGGGATAAAAATTTTCCAGCCACTTCGTTAAGCTTATTTTTGAATTCTTCAATATTTTTGTAAACAATTTCTATGCCGGCGGCTTGGGTATGACCACCGTAAGTGGTCAAATATTGTGAACAGTAATTCAGTGCTTCCATAAGATTAAAATTAGCAATAGAGCGAGCTGAACCTTTGCCACGTTCATTCTGAAAACCAAAAACAAAAGCAGGTCTATAGTATCTTTCTACCAACCTCGAGGCAACTATACCCAAAATACCCTGATGCCAACCTTCTCGATAAACAACTATCGTAGGATAATCTTTTATATATCTACTTATATCTTCTTCTGCCTCCTCCAAAATTCTTTTCTCTATCTCTTTTCTCAAACGGTTATGCTCCTCTAATCTCTTTACATACTCTTCTAACCTATTCTTATCGGGATTAATAAACATTTCCAAAGAATCTTTGGCAGTATTAACCCTTCCTGAAGCATTTATCCTTGGACCTAAGATATAACCTAAATGGAAAGTATCTATATTTTCCGATTTTATACCGCTGCTCTTACAGAGAATATCTATGCAAGGTCTTTTAGCCTCTCTTAACAATTTTAAACCCTCCTTAAGAAGATTCCTATTCTCTCCTATAAGAGGTGCAACATCACATACTAAAGATAAAGCTACCAAATCAAGAAGATGTAAACAATCATTATCCTTCAAGGCTTGAACGAGTTTAAAAGCTAAACTGGCACTGGTTAAAAAAGAAAATGGATATGAAGAATCTCTTCTTTTAGGATTAATAAAAGCTAAAGGAGTATTTACCCCTTCTTTGGGAAAATGATGATCAACTATTATCATGTCCATACCTAAAGAACGTGCTAAATTAACTTCATCATTGGAATTAGTTCCGCAATCAAAGCAAATAACCAAACTTGTACCTTCTTCTTTTATTTTTTTTATCGCTTCCCTATTTAAACCAAACCCTTCTTTTAATCGGTGAGGTATATAGAAACTAAATTCTACACCTGTTTCTTTTATGTAATCGTAAAATATAACCAAAGAAGTTATACCATCTACATCGTAATCGCCAAAAAGACAAATTCTTTCTCTGTCTTTTATTGCCCTTTTTATTCTTTCTAAAGCTATCTTCATATCGGGAAGCAAAAGGGGTGAGTAAAAATGACCTTTATTGTTTAAAAAATCAGAGAAGTCATTCTCTTCTATATTACGATTAATTAAAATTTGGACAATTATAGGATTTAAACTACTCTTTTTTGCTATAAATTTTGCTTTATCGGTTAGTTTACCTATCTTCCAACGTTTTCTCATAAATCACATCTTAGTTAACGGCTCTATACCTAATAACCTTAAACCCGTATCCAAAACAACTCTCAATGCTTCTAAAAGATTTAACCGGCTAAATCTCTCATTGATATTCGAGCTCAAGATTCTTCTTCTCTCATAGAAATTATGGAATAGAGAAGCTAAGTTCTTAAGATACTCTACTAAATTTACCGGCTCTAAGCTATAGTATACCTTATCCAAACAATAGTTAAATTCTAAGATTGACCGTAGCAAAGATAAATCTTCTCCCTCAAGAAATCTATTGTAGGAAGGAGAAAATTCTTTAATCTCTGCTTTTCTAAATATACTCAATATCCTTGCGTGAGCGTACTGAATGTAATAAAGGGGATTATCAAAAGAAAAACTTTTAGCTAAATCTATATCGAATTCTAAAGGAGAAGAATTTCTTCTTAAAAGATAATAGAACCTCGTAGCATCTACTCCTACCTCTTCAATTAAATCTCTAAGTAGTATTGCTGTTCCTTTACGTCGGGACATTCTCTCTTTTGTTTTTATAGTAACTAACTGAATAATTATTATCTCCAGTATATCTTCAGGGTAACCAAGAGCTTTTATAGAAGCTTTTACTCTATTTATATAACCGTGGTGGTCAGGTCCCCAAAGGTTGATAAGTTTCTCTGCCTTCCGATAAATTTTATTTCTGTGGTAAGCGATATCCGAGGCAAAATAAGTTAGCTCCCCATCAGCTTTCCTTAGAACTCTATCTTTATCATCCCCAAAATCCTTCGCTTTAAACCATAAAGCTTTCTCCTCCTCATAAACTAAATTCTTAGTTTTTAAAAGATCTATAACTTTCTCAACAAGCCCTCTTTCTATCATCTTTCTCTGACTAAACCAACTGTTAAATTCTACCCGTAAAGAAGTAAGCTCACTCTTTATAAGTGATAACATCTTATCAATAACTGCATCTCTTAACCTTTCTTTATCTACTCCCATACACTCTTGGGCAATATCTTTAACGTATTCTCCCCAATAACCATCTTCGGGTAACTTAAAATCCTCACCTCTTATTTCTTTTATCCTTTCCTCTACAGAATGAATAAGCAAATCTATCTGTCTACCCTCATCGTTAATGTAATACTCGCGAATGACTTCATTACCAAAGAACTCTAAAACTTTACCTATAACATCTCCTACTATTGCTTGACGACCATGGGCTATAGATAGAGGTCCTGTGGGATTGGCACTTACAAATTCTAATATCACTCTTCTGGTGCGGTTCTGCCGGAAAAAATTACTCTTCTCTGCTAAAATCATCTCAAGAGAATCTATCAATCCTTTTTGCGAAATAAATATATTTATAAATCCCGGCTCAACTATATCTACCTTCTCAGCAATATCCCCTAACCCTACTATTAACTCTTTTTTTATCTCCTCAGCTATAGGTTTAACTTCTCTTTTCAATATAGAAGCTATCCTTAAAGCAACCGTTGTAGATAAATCTCCATAAGCTTTGTCTCTAGGAACCTCCCATAAGGGTGGTGTTAAATTAACTGAGTATTTAGTTTCTATTATCTTTTCAATTATACGTGATAAATTTTCATAAATTTTTCTCATCTTTGTAATTCTAAATACAAGATTAAAGGCGTGCCTCTTTAACCACTTCTTTAATCGTAGGTTTTACTATTTTAGGAGATTTTACCTTACTCACTGCTAACTGGGGATCTTTTAGCCCATGTCCGGTTAGAGTGCATACTATAACTATCTTATCAAAATGTTTAATAAACCTATCAAAATATCCTTCCTTTCTAATTTTAAACAACCCTGCTACAGAAGCAGCGCTTGCCGGCTCAACAAAAATACCTTCCTCTCGGGAAAGAAATTTATAAGCATACATAATCTCCTTATCGGTAACTGCATCAATGATACCTCCTGACTCATTTTTAGCTTTAACCGCCATCTGCCAACTTGCCGGATTACCTATCCTTATTGCTGTAGCAATTGTTTTAGGTCTCTTTATTGGTCTCCCTTTAACAATGGGTGAGGCACCTTTAGCTTGAAAACCTAACATTATAGGTAAACGTTTAATCTTACCGTAACTATAGTACTCTTTATAACCTTTCCAGTAAGCAGTTATATTACCAGCATTACCCACAGGCAAAGAATGAAATAAAGGGGCTTCTCCCAAGGTATCAACTACTTCAAATGCTGCTGTTTTTTGCCCTTCTATTCTATGAGGATTTAAGGAGTTAACTAATCTCACAGGATAATTCAAAGATAGTTCTCTAACAATTGCTAATGCGTCATCAAAATTACCATCAATAGCAATAACCTTAGCATTATGTATCAATGCCTGGGCAAGTTTACC
>JAMWDA010000135.1 GCA_023818995.1 Candidatus Omnitrophota bacterium | reverse complement strand
TTTTTGTCTCAGGACATACTGCCTGTGCGGGTTGTGGACAAGCTATAGCAGTTCGCTTAGTAGTTAATGCTTGCGGCAAAAACGCAATATTTGCTAATGCTACAGGTTGTTTAGAAGTTTTTTCTACTAAATATCCAGAGTCAAGTTGGCGCGTGCCTTGGATACACTCTCTCTTTGAAAATTCAGCAGCAGTTGCTTCGGGAGTGGAGTCAGCATTAAGATATTTAGGTAAAATTGATAAGATAAGAGTAGTAGCCGGAGCAGGAGATGGAGGAACCGCTGATATTGGTTTACAAGCTTTAAGTGGTATGTTAGAACGTGGTCATGATGTGTTGTTTGTATGTTACGATAATGAAGCTTATATGAATACAGGTATTCAGAGAAGCGGTCTTACTCCTTTAAAAGCTTCTACTACAACTTCTCCTTCAGGTAAGTTATGGAGAGGTAATTGGAGAGTTAAAAAACCTTTAGTAGAGATATGTGCCGCTCATTTTATACCATACGCTGCTACTGCTTCTGTAGGTTTCCCCCAGGATTTACAAAAAAAGGTTAAAAGAGCATTAGATATTCGCGGTCCTAAATATATCCAGATTCATGTTCCTTGCCCTTTAGGTTGGGGGTATCCTTCTAACCTTACTATTGAAATAGCTAAAAAAGCAGTTAATAGTGGGCTATATCCATTAGTAGAATACGAGTACGGTAAACTTACAAAGAGTTTTAAAGTATCACAGATTATCCCTGTGGATGAGTATATAAATATTCAAAGCCGTTTTCGGCATCTTTTAAAGGATAAACAGGCGTTAGATTCGTTACAGGAAACAGCTAATAAGAATATTGATTATTACGGTTTACGTTCAACTTAAAAGTTTCTATAATGATTTTATTAGGAGGTGTTTGATGTCTAAGATAATTATTGATGAGAATGTTTGTGTAGGTTGTGGTCTATGTGTAAATAGTTGTCCGGAGTGTTTTGAGCTAAGTGATGAAGGGATAGCTAAAGTTAAGGGTGATGAGTGTAATACTTGCGATATAAAAGAGGTAGCTAATCAGTGTCCGGTTAATGCTATAAAGGTAGAGGAGTAAATTTATATAGCTTTTTGGTTTAATTAGTGTTGCTTGTTTGATAATGTAGGGTTAAAAAAATTACCCCCACCGTTTAAAAAGGTGGGGTATTTTTTAGATTTTATATTATTTATAATCCTTTTTTAACAATGTATTCGCAGATGTCCACTACTCTACAGGAGTAAGCCCACTCATTATCATACCAGCCTAATACTTTAACGAGATTACCTTCAATTACTTTAGTTAGTTCAGCATCGAAAATGCATGAGTAGGAGTTACCTACAAAATCTTTAGAAACAAGGGGTTTATCGCAGTATTGCAGAATTCCTTTTAGATAAGTTTCAGCGGCTTTTTTAAATAGTGCATTTATCTCCTCAACAGTAGTAGATTTACTCACTGTTACCGTGAGATCGGTTAGAGAAACTGTAGGGGTAGGAACACGGATAGCTAAGCCATCTAATTTACCTTTAAGTTCGGGTATAACCGAACCAATAGCTTTTGCTGCTCCGGTGGTAGTTGGTATCATAGATAGAGCGGCAGCACGAGCTCTTCTTAAATCTTTGTGAGGTAGGTCAAGTATCCTTTGGTCATTAGTGTAGGAATGCACAGTAGTCATAATACCTTTTTCTATTCTCAGATTATCGTGAATAACTTTTACCATAGGAGCTAAACAGTTAGTTGTGCAGGAAGCATTAGAGATAATTGTGTGTTTTTGGGGGGTGTAGTTATTCTCGTTAACGCCTAAAACTATGGTGATATCTTCTTTTTTAGCTGGTGCAGTAATAATTACCTTTTTAGCTCCTGCTTTTAAATGAAGTTCTGCTTTCTCTCTATCCGTAAATACGCCGCTTGATTCTATTACAATATCAACTCCTAATTCCTTCCAAGGGATAAGTTCAGGAGATTTCTGAGCAAAGACTTTGATTTCTTTTTTATCTACTACTATAGCATTTTCTTTGGCTTCTACTTCTTTGTCCAGAATACCATAGTTAGAATCATATTTTAAAAGATGTGCTAAAACATTAGTAGCTGTTGGTAGGTCATTTACAGCTACAATTTCAAATGTGTTTTTATCCAAACTAGCCCTCAATACTAATCTGCCTATCCTACCAAATCCATTAATCCCAACTTTTACTGCCATAATCTAACCTCCTTTTTTATTTGGTTTAATAATTTTATTTACCCTTAAATAGTAGTTTCTCTTAAGAGTTTAGCAGCTAATTCAGGTGGTGTCCCTACAACATAGAAACCACTTCCGGCTTCGAACCCTGCTATACGAATTAATTTTGGCATTATTTCTATATGCCAGTGATATCCAAAATGCACATCAGTATTAACTGGTAGAGTATGTATTATATAGTTGTAAGGGTGTTCTCCCAATACTTTTTTTAATCTACCAATTACTTCTTTGAGGGTTTTCGCTAATACTGATAGTTTATAATCATCTATTACCCCAAAGTCAGTTAAGTGTTCTTTAGGAATAATCCATACTTCAAAGGAAAATCGGCTAGAGAGAGGACAAAAAGCAAGAAACTCTTCCGTTTCCCAGACAATTCTTTCTTTTACTTCCAGTTCATAGGCAATGATATCACAGAAAATACATCTTTCCCTAAATTCGTAATAATGGTGGGCACCTAAAACTTCATCTTTTACATTTTTGGGAACCATGGGTAGAGCAATGAGTTGAGAATGGCCGTGTTCTAAAGAAGCTCCTGCTTGTGCTCCTACATTTTTAAAGATAAGTATGTATTTAAATCTAATGTCTTTCCTTAAATCCAAACTTCTTGAACGGTAAGCTCTTAAGATACACTCTACTTCCCAGTTGTTGAGTTCTGCTATACCTTTGAAATGGTCGGGGTTATCTATAATAACTTCGTGTGCACCAATTCCATTAGAAAAGTCATATAAGCCATTACCTTGCTTATCTAAATTTCCTTCAATTCTTAAAGCAGGGAATTTATTAGGCACAATTCTTACCGTCCAACCCGGGGTGTTAGGTTGGCGCCAGTTTGTACTTATTGCTTCTATTTCAGGAGGAGTGAGGTGTTCATTTCCGTAACAGAAAGGGCACCCTTGGGTTCCTTTCCATTCAAAAGGTTTAATTTCAAATTGATTAGGTAAATATGGGTTCTCTGTGTTTACCACTACCCATCTTCCTACTATGGGGTCCTTTCTTAGTTCGGCCATAAATTATACCTCCTCCCGCAAAAAATTTGCTGATTCCTCTGGTAAAGATGGACATATATAAAAACCCGTTCCCCATTCAAATCCTGCTACTTCAGTTAAGCGAGGGGTAATCTCTATATGCCAATGGTAGTCTTCTTCAATGGTGGACCAATATCCTGCATGAGGTCTTTTAAAAGGTGCTGTGTGGAGGACATAATTGTAGGGGGGGTCATTTAATAATTTTTTTATTCGGTAAAGTATAGTTTTTACTATATTAGCTAAAGGGTAGAGTTCTTGTTCTCCTATCCTACAAAAAGCTGATGTGTGTTTTTTAGGGAGAATCCATACTTCAAAAGGGAAACGGGGAGCAAAAGGAACTATTGCTACGAAGCCATCTTTTTCTAAAACGAGTCTTTCTTTTTGTTGCAATTCTTGATTAATCATATCGCAGAATATACATCTTTCATGATAGTTAAAGTAGAATTTTGCTCCTTGCAGTTCTTCTTTAACTCTTTTTAGATTAACGGGTGTAGCAATTAATTGCGAACGAGAGTGTTTGATTCTTCCCCCTCCCGCGTCCCAACCGTAATTTTTGAATGCTAACACATACTTTATGTGTTCATTATGTTCTATCTCTCTCATCCTTACACAATATGTATAGAAGACATCGCGAATATAACTAACTTCTAAATCAGCCATATTACCAATATGCTCAGGAGTTTCTACTACTACTTCATGCCTACCCATCCCATGCATCAAATCGTAAGGGCCTTTTCCCTTTTTCCAGAAATGATTCTCCATATCTAAAAATGGTCGTTTACTGGGTATAACTCGCACTCTCCAATTCCCTTGCTCGTCTTTTATGGAAAATATTTCCGGAGGTGTAAATTTTTCATTACCTCTACAGAAGTGACACTCGGTTTCGGGAGGAGAGGAATCCACAACTTTAAAGTCCTTTGGTCTTTTTGCTCTTTCCGTAGCAATAATAACCCATCTACCTACAATAGGGTCTTTACGTAATTGTGGCATAAAACCTCCTTCAAAGAAAATTTATTATAACAATTTTTAGTTAAATTGCAAGAGGCTAATATATTATAAATGGAAAAGCCCAAACAGGAATCTCTAAGTCAGTCTTCTTCAGAGAGAAAGCAAAG
>JAMWDA010000134.1 GCA_023818995.1 Candidatus Omnitrophota bacterium | reverse complement strand
TAAAACATTTTCACCATTGACTTTCTCTAACTGCAAAACATTCAATTGAGCATTTATCTCCTCTAACTCCTTTGTCTTAGACTCTAATTTAACCTCTAAATCTCTCTTGAAAGATAGAGCCTCTTCTAATTTAGCACGGCCAATCTCTAATTCTTTAACCTTATCTCTTAACTGATTTAGCTCCTCCTCACGATTACCTAAATCCTTTAGAAGCCTATTTCTTTCTTCTTCCAAACCCTTTAAAATACTCTCACCATTGACTTTCTCTAACTGCAAAACATTCAACTCCTCCTTTATCTCCTCTAACTCCTTTGTCTTAGACTCTAAATTAGCATTCAAATCATTTTTAGTTTCTTCTAATTGTCTTAATCTTTCCTCTCTATTTTTTAGTTCATTATTCAATTCCTGGATAGCTTTATCCTTAGATAAATTATATCTACGATATAAACTATTAAAAATATTATCTAAAGTAGTATTTAGATTTTCTATCTTATGGGAGCCAATTAGTTTTAAAAGAATATCAGGTATAATCCTAAATAGTTCATCGTTAGATAACTGTATATGGCTATTATTTAAAACCCGGCTTAGTTCAAAAGGAAAATGTTTGGCAATAACAAGCAATCTATTCCGCTCTACATAAAATCGCACTAAACTCTCATCAGCCGTGCCATGAAATTTATGATAAACAATTGCTTTAGGAACATACAATAATTTCCAACCATGTTGTTTACAGCGGATAAACATATCTACATCTTCTAAATACATTACGAAATCTTCATCAAAAAAGCCAACCTCCTCTAAACAATTACGTCTAAATAAGATTGCTACACCTGATAAACTTTTAACTTCCTCAAGATATTCATACTGCCCTATATCTATTTCTCTTAATCCCCTATCTCCCCAATAAAAGTTAGGAAATTCATAGTGGCCGGTGCTTTGAATCTTACCATCAGGAAATAAAACTTTGCCCCCACAACAACCTATCCTCTCATAGCTCATCATACTTTTAACTAATTCTCTTAACCAATTTTTATCTACCCGCGTATCATTGTTAAGGAGAGCTATATAATCACCTTTTGCTTCCTTAATACCTAAATTATTAGCCTTGCAGTAGTTATTCTCTTGATTATTTAAAACCTTTACAGAAGAGAAATGCTTATTAATATACTCTTTTGAACCATCGGTAGAACCGTTATCTACAACAATAACCTCAAATCTGTTTGTAGGGTAATCCATATCGTATAAAGATAATAAGCAATCTTTTAGCAAATGCTTTCCATTATAGTTAACAATTATTATGCTTACAAAGGGATAATCTTTGTTGATTTTCTTATTCATCTTATCTTAAAATTCCAACTATGTTCTAAATATACTGTGCCGTGGTCTTCGTGGTCAAAAACTATCCGAAAGGGATAAATACCCTTAAGAAACATCATAAATTCTTTCTTTAGGCTATCCCATATACCTAAAGAAATTTCATATCTTCCTGGTAATAAAGGTAATCTCGGAAATACTATAATATATCTATTCCTTCTAAGGTGCGGTATATTTATCCCTTGACAATATATACCATCATCTCTATATATTCCTAACCAGAGGTATAGATCCTCTTCTTTATTAAAATTATTAAATTTTATTATACACTTCACATACTCGTTTGTGAAAAATACTTCTTTTTTTTCTCCTAACCTATTCACTAATTCTAATGATTTAAATCCTACCCTATCATTAACTAAGTTCTCTTTTATTTTTTCTAAAATTATTTTTGTGGGAAGATTTTTAACATTCCTCTGAAAGAGTAAATAATTTCTATTTTTTATATAATAAGGTATGTTTAACAATTCGTTATCAGGATTTAAACTACCCTTTACTTCTAACTTGTAGTAACCATTATGGTAATCAAAGGCTAAGGTCTCATTTTTATCCCAGATAGCTACAGAGACCCTATATTCCCCACAGGCAAGTAACAACTTGGGGAAATTTAAAACAAAGAAACCTCTACCTTTATGTAGCTTAGAGATATGGTATCCATCAAACTGGGTATTAGGACCATAGCAATAAACACCATCTTTACGAAATATGGCTACACCAAAATGCGGTTCTTTGACATCATTACGAACAGTAAAATTTACTCTTACCTTTAAGGACTCTTTTGTCTTAATAGAGCTTGTCTTCCAACCAAATTTGTTAATGAATTCTACTGAATCTATCACCACCTCCTTTGTGCCTAACTTATTTCCCCAATTCGAAATATCATCTGCCCATCTTTTCGTCTGTTCAATCAATTTTTTCTTAAGAGAACCAACAAAGAATGCCTCATTATTAAGAATTTTGCGATATTGACTAATTGCCTCTAAAGGATTACCCTCAAAAATTATATTGCCGTGGTCTAACAAGACTACTCTCTCACATAGCCGTTCAATTAATTCCATGCTTTGGGTAGTAATTACTAAGGTCTTACCTTGTCGCCGAAAATCCATTAAACGTTCAAAACATTTGCTCTGAAATAGGACATCGCCTACAGCTAAAACCTCATCTATAACCAAGATATCAAAATCTAAGTTGGCAATAATAGCAAAACCTAAACGTAATCGCATCCCTTGGGAATAAGTTCCTAAGGGCATATCTATAAATTCACCTAATTCAGAAAATTCAATTATAGAACTTATTTTTTGTTCTAATTCTTCTTTGCTTGCTCCCACTATTGCTCCGTTTAAAAAGATATTTTCCCTACCTGTCAATCCATCCTGAAAACCTACACCCAGATTAAAAAGTCCTAAAACTCTGCCCCTTGTAATTACTCTTCCTTCTGTAGGAGAGATAATACCGGCGATTATATTTAAAAGGGTAGTCTTACCTGCACCGTTTCTACCAATAATACCTATAAGCTCCCCTTTATAAATATCTAACGAGATATCTTTTAACGCCCAAAAGTCTTCCCCTATATCTGGTCTAATTAATCTATTCCTTAAAGGAAATTTCTTACCAATACCCAATAGTTCAATTGTTTTCTCCCTTACAACTTTGCCACTAAGTTTGTCAGTAAGCGAGGTAATCATTTATCTTATCTTTATTTATCCTATAATAATATAAACCTAAAAATAATATGAAAATAGTGAAAATTACAGGAATAATACCTAACGATAATAATTTCTCCTCCCTTGTAATGTCAATATAGAAACCATTAAGGAGAGTATAACGATATAAATTCAATATACCCACGAAAGGATTTAAGTAATATACTCTGAATAACCATAAGGGAAAGGACTCCTTCACTAAACTTAAGGGGTAAAAAACAGGTGTTAAATAAAAGATAAAACTTAATAATACCTCTAATACGTATTTAGTATCCCTATATTTCAAATAAAGGGGAGAAAGAATCAAAGATAATCCCACCACACTTAAAAAGTGTATAAACAGAATAAATGGTAAGAATAGAATATAAAGGGATAAACCATTTAAGAGGAGCGAAGATAAAATTATAGTGATAAAGAGTGAAGGTAAAAAATTAATCAAATTATTCGCAATCACAGAAAGAGGAACTACATAGTGAGGTAATTTGACCTCTCTTATCAAATTCCTATTATCCCATAAACTTGTAGTAGAAGAGATAAGAGAAGATTGGAAGAAATTCCAAGGAAATACACCTGTCATCAGATATAAAAAAAATGGGTAACCTTCTATATTAATTTTTAGAATTCTAAAAAAAACTAAATAAAAAACGCCTACGATCAAAAAGGGAGAAATAAATACCCACAAGAAACCTAAAAAAGAGCTCGTATAGCGCACCTTAAGCTCCTTAATCAACAGTTGATAAATTAAATGCCAATTATTCCCTATCCCCTTCATCATCGTTACTCTATAACTTATTGATTCACATATACTTATAGATAAGCTCTGACACTTTCTTGCTATCAATAATTGTATCCTCCATTGATAGATGCTGCCAACTCCCATAGCGACCGCAAAGAATTATATTTTTCTTAGTAAAGTAATTGATAATTTCTTCTCTTACTCTATGATAATTAACATCGCACATAGGATAACCATACTCTATATCTTTTATATCTACACTGCAAATATCCAATCCTTTCTCACAAAATCCTATATTTCTCAAACTATTATTCACAATAGAGAAAATATTCTTCTTATCTATAGGATTATCGCGATTATAAGATATTTCTATATATAGTGAACCTTGGGAGGAAGGCACAAGATTAGAAGAAAAATTATGATAACAGCCTATTCTAAAGAAGGGCAGTTCTTTCTGATGATAGTAGATCCAATGCCAACGAGGGAAAATTTTTCTATTTAAACCCAAATTTAAATTGTATATTGATACCCAACGTAACTTTTTAAATAAAGAGCTAATATTTTTAGGTAAACCC
>JAMWDA010000133.1 GCA_023818995.1 Candidatus Omnitrophota bacterium | reverse complement strand
TAGTTAAAGGGGTTACTTATAATCCTACTCCTATAGGTATGGGGTTTGACTATGACCTTTTTTCCTATCCTTCTAAACCTTGGCTTATAGATGGTAAATTAATGAAAGATCTGGGAGTAAATTGTGTGCGAGTTTACTCTTGTGGAAGGGACATAGAGAAATTAAAGGAGTTTGTAAGAGATATGTACAATAATTTTGGTATATACACGATAGTAGGAGATTGGTTAGGATTATGGAATGAGTGTGGACCTAATTATAGTGATAAAAATTTTAGAGAGAGTATAAAAAAACAAGTTTTAGAAGTAGTAGAGAAACTTAAAGATGAAAAAGGTATTTTAATGTGGGTTTTGGGTAACGAAAATAACTATACCTGTATGGGGAATATTTCTTTCTGGACATCTAAAGAGATAGAAGAGATAGATGATCCCGCAGAAAAAGTTATGAGAAAGGCAGAGATTTACTACTCTTTTGTTAACGAGATTGCCGAAGCTATAAAAGCAGTAGATAAGAAACATTTAGTAGCGCTTGGTAATGGTGAGGTTTTACTTTTAGATAAAGCAGCCAATTATTGTAAAAGCGTTGATGTATTAGCGATAATTGCCTATAGAGGGAAGAAATTCGGAACACTTTTTAGTTATATAAAAAGTAATTTTGATAAACCAGTGGTTATTTCTGAATTTGGAGCAGATAGTTTTGATTCTTATAAGGAAGAGGAAAACGAAGATATACAGGCTGAATATATAGTTTCTCAATGGGAAGATTTATATAGAAATACAACTTTTTCTGGCAATAGCAAAGGTAATTGTATAGGAGGAGTTATCTTTGAGTGGACGGATGAGTGGTGGAAACATAACGAAGGTTATCAACCTGATTGGTGGGTGCAAAATAAAGAAGCAGGGTGGTCAAATGGTTCTTACTATTTCGATATTAAGGCAGAGAATAATCTTAATATGAATGAGGAGTGGTTTGGAATAGTAAAGATTAGCCAAGATAAAGAGTTTGGTATTAATAAGCGTATTCCTAAAAAGGCATATTTTTCTATAAAGGATATTTGGAGGAAGTAATTTATGTTAGATGAGATTATCATTTCTCAAGCAATTATTGATACTTATAAGGATAAATTGGTAAGAGCTTTAGATGTTGATGTGGCTATATGTGGAGCAGGACCTTCGGGGTTAGTATGTGCTATTACCTTAGCTAAAGCTAAAAAGAAAGTGGTTATTTTTGAAAAAAAACTATCTATCGGTGGTGGTATGTGGGGTGGAGGAATGATGTTTAACGAGATTGTTGTGCAAGATAAAGCTAAGAAGATTTTGGATGAGCTTTACATAAAAACAAAAAGTTATAAAGATAATTATTACACAGCTGATGCTGTGGAATGCGTTTGCGGTTTAGGTTACTATGCCTCTCATAGGGGAGTGATTATAATCAATGGTATTTCTGTGGAAGATGTATTGGTGAGAGAAGATAAGGTATGTGGGTTGGTGATTAATTGGTCAGCGGTTAATATAGCTAATTTACATGTTGACCCCCTTACCATAAGAGCAAAATTTGTAGTTGATGCTACAGGGCATGCTTGTGAGGTGGTAAGTATAGTAGAGAAGAAGTCGGGTATAAAGATAAAAACTAAAACGGGAAAAATATTAGGAGAAAAATCTATGTGGGCAGATATCGCTGAGAGTATGGTAGAAAACAATACTAAAGAAGTTTGTCCGGGGCTGATAGTCTGTGGTATGTGTGCTAATAGTGTATTTGGTTCTTTTCGTATGGGCCCTATTTTCGGCGGTATGCTTCTTTCTGGCAAAAAAGCAGCTGAACTTATTATCTCCAAATTAGAGTAAATTTATCCCAAATTATTAAAAAACCATTTTTTATCTTTTCTTATCCAAAAACTACTTGACGCGTTAAGTTTCTTAAGTTAAATTATATAAATTTACGTACTCCAAAAAAATCAAAATAATCAACAAATTTAGAGTCAAATAGAAATATATTTAATTTTCTAAATTTTTAATGTTAGTTTGCTTTTATAGTTATTAGAAGCTGTTTCGTTAGGTTTTGTTTATATTATACTTTATAAATTGGAAAATTAATTGGGTTATATGAAGAGAGTTTCTTTAGTAGAATTAGAAGAAAATAAAAAAGGAAAAGTTGTAGAAATTTTAGGAGGTATGGGAGCATATAATAAGTTAGTTAATATGGGAGTATGCCGAGGCAAAGAAATTACCAAACTTAGTCATATTGGTTTAAGAGGGCCAGTAGTAATAAAAGTTGGTAGTAGTAGGTTAGCTTTAGGTAGAGGTTTAGCAAATAAAGTTATTGTAGAAACCGAAGCTTAATATGATAAAGAGAATTTATTTGATAGGTAATCCTAATGTAGGTAAGAGTGTAATATTTTCACGACTTACAGGAGTAAGAGTAATTGCTTCTAATTATCCAGGAACAACCGTAGAGTTCCTTAAAGGGTACTTAAAGATAGATAATGAAAAAATAGAGGTTTGGGATTTGCCCGGTATATATTCTTTACAGCCTACTTCCTCAGCTGAAGAGGTTACAGTTTCTCTATTAAAGCAAGCATCTAAAGACCAAACTTTAGTTATAAATGTTATAGACTCTACAAATTTAGAGAGGAATTTGATATTGACTCTACAGTTGATAGAGGAAGGTTTTTCTGTTATTGCCTGTTTAAATATGTGCGATGATGCTGTGCATCGTGGGGTAAGTATTGATATTATAAAATTAGAAGAGATTTTAGGTATCCCTGTAGTTTCTACCTGTGCGGTTACGGGGATGGGAATAAAACTTTTGATTGAAAGACTAAAAGATGCTCATCCAATATTTAAAGAGAAGGTTTCTTCTGAGGAACATTGGAAACATATAGGGCGAATATTAGAGCAAGTTCAGAAATTAGAACATCGGCATCATAGATTTAGAGAAATATTGGAAGATATTTCCGTCCGCCCCATACCAGGATTTTTAATGAGTTTAGGTGTAATTTATGTCTCTTTTAAAATTATTCGTTTAATGGGGGATTTGTTAATTAATAGGATAATTGACCCCATCTTTAATAATCTTTATCAACCGTTATTAGAAAAATTAACTGTTAATTTACCTAAGCAAGGTTTTTTATTTCATTTGCTTATCGGTAATTTGATAGATGGTAAAATTGATTTTGAAAAGTCTTTAGGATTATTAACTACAGCTATTTATGTTGAGGTCGGTATAGTTTTACCATATCTTTTTTCTTTTTATCTTGTTTTAAGTATATTGGAAGATTTAGGGTATTTACCTCGTTTAGCTATAATTTTGGATAATTTCTTACATCGTTTAGGTTTGCATGGTTATGCAATTATACCTGTTCTTTTAGGTTTTGGATGTAATGTGCCAGGAATTTTAGCTACACGTATATTAGAATCCAAACGAGAAAGATTTATTGCTTCTTTACTTATTTCTATAGGTGTGCCCTGTATATCTTTACAAGCAATGATTTTGGGAGCATTAGGCAGAGAAGGGGGGATATACGTTTTGAGCGTTTACCTGGTTTTATTTTTATTAATTCTAACCTTAGGTAAGATTTTAAATACGATTTTACCAGGTTATAGCCCGGAGTTATTGTTGGAGATCCCATCTTATAGATTCCCTTCTTTATCTATTCTGATAAAAAAACTTTTTATTCGTATTCAAGGTTTTTTAATAGAAGCTTTACCTATAGTGATGTTAGGGGTATTTATTGTGAATATTTCTCACTATTTCAACTTATTTGAAAAAGTTGGCAGAATATTTTCACCTATAGTTACAGAAATTTTTGGTTTACCCAAAGAAGCAATAGTCGCATTATTTATTGGTTTTTTAAGAAAGGATGTAGCTGTAGGTATGTTGGTTCCTTTAGGATTAACTGTTAAGCAACTATTTATTTCCGTTATATTATTATCCATATCTTTCCCCTGCATTGCTACATTTGTAGTGTTATGGAAAGAATTAGGGTTTAAAGACCTAATTAAAGCTATATTTATTATGGTAATTATAAGTATATCTTTAGGAGGTTTGCTTAATCTTTTTATTCCAGGATAAAAGGATATCTTATTATCAACTAAGACAGAACGAGGATATTCTGGGTTGGAGCGTTCTATCCAATAGTTTAATTACTTAATTCACTTTAAGAAGGCATCTCAATTCATTTAATCTTTTCTATGTGATATAATCATCTTGCAAAATTTTCATATATCCCTTAAAGGGAGAAATTTAAGATCAACTTATTCCCCATAAAGGAAAATAAAAAATGGTGTTACTGCAATATAATAATGTCACCCTATTGCAAAGTAGAAATGTCAGGGTAGTTTGATGTAAAATACCGCCTCTAGACCAAAAGGAGATGGTATTATGGAGGAAGTAA
>JAMWDA010000132.1 GCA_023818995.1 Candidatus Omnitrophota bacterium | reverse complement strand
TTATTTAAATATTTTAGGTATAAAACCAAAATTATTTTCTCCTGAGTTTGGTTATGCTTTGGTAGGTGAACGTTTAGAGGTAGGTTATAAAGTAGATAAATTTATAGAGAAACCATCGTTAACTCAGATAAGAGAGTTTTCTCAAGAAAAAATTTTTTGTAATATGGGTATATTTGTTTTTACAAAAATTGTATTTATTGAAGAATTAAAGAAATATTCTCCGCAAATTTTTAAATATTACAGTTACGATTTCCACCAATTACTAAGGAGATTTTCTTCCCTACCCTTTGATTCCATAGATTACGCAATTATGCAGAAGACTAAAATAGCTTCTTTAATAGGATTTGATGGTCAATGGTGGGATTTGGGTAGTGGGGATAGTTTATTGGAATTTTTAGATAGATGTAAAGGGAAGAGGGGTAAGAAAAGAGATATCCTTTTTAAATCTTCAAATTGTTTAACTTATTCTAAGGATAGATTTATATCAGTTTTAGGTGTGAACAATGTTATAGTTATAGATTCTTCGGATACGATTCTGGTAATGAGGAGGAATTATTCTGGGATGAGAGAATTTATTTCATTTCTTAAGAATAATAGAATTCCTCAGTTAAGAGAGAGTCGCACCGTATATAGGCCTTGGGGGTTCTATACTATTCTCAAAGAGGGTAGAAAATACAAAGTTAAAGAGATAGGGATATATCCTGGTAAACATATATCTTTACAGAAACATAAACATCGTAGTGAACATTGGAATATTGTGGAGGGTGTAGCTAAGATAAGATTGGGGAAAGATGAGATTATAAGGAAGGAAAATGAGAGTGTATATGTTTACAAAGGGATGAAACATCGTATTTACAATCCTACTAATAATAAAGTTTTGAGAATTATTGAGGTTCAGATAGGTGATTATTTAGGAGAGGATGATATTGTAAGATTTGACGATTACTGTATTGCCTAATATTTACATTCAAGAAAGGAGGGAGGAGTATGGCAAAGATTAAGAAAGTTTGGGCAAGAGAAATTTTAGATTCTCGGGGAACACCTACTATAGAAGTAGATATCTTTTTAGACGATGGGGCAAGAGGGAGAGCGGCTGTTCCTTCAGGAGCTTCCACAGGTTCAAGGGAGGCAGTAGAGCTAAGAGATGGGGATAAGAAGAGATTTATGGGTAAAGGCGTTTTAAAGGCAGTTAATAATGTAAATACTATTATTGGACCAGCTATTATTGGGAAAGAAGCTACTTCGCAAGAAGATATAGACAGGCTTATGATTGATTTAGATGGAACAGAGAATAAAAGTAGGTTAGGAGCTAATGCCATTTTAGGTGTATCTATTGCTGTAGCAAAAGCTGTAGCTACGAGTAAAAATTTACCTATCTATCGTTACCTTGGCGGAGAAGGAGCGGTAAGATTACCAGTTCCCTTTTTAAATATTCTTAATGGCGGTAAACATGCCGACAATAACGTAGATATTCAGGAATTTATGATTGCTCCTATTGGTGCACCATCTTTTAGAGAAGCTCTGCGTTATGCTGTTGAGGTTTATCATAATTTAAAGAGTATTTTAAAATCTAAAGGTTTAAGTACAGCTGTAGGTGATGAGGGTGGTTTTGCTCCTAACTTATCGCGGAACGAAGAGGCAATAGAAATAATTATTTCTGCTATTGAAAGAGCTGGTTATAAATCCGGTAAAGATGTGGCTATAGTTTTAGATCCGGCAGCAAGTGAGTTCTATCAAGATGGTAAATATTTACTTAAAGCGGACAAAAAGAGTTTATCTTCAAAGGAAATGGTAGATTACTATGAAAACCTTGTTTCTCGTTACCCAATTATTTCTATAGAGGATGGTATGGCAGAAAACGATTGGGAAGGTTGGAAGTTACTCACTCAACGATTGGGTAAAAAGATTCAACTTGTAGGTGATGATGTTTTTGTTACCAATCCTAAAATTCTTTCCCAAGGGATAAAAGAAGGTATTGCTAATGCCGTTCTCATTAAATTGAACCAGATAGGAACAATTACTGAGACTTTGCAGACTATAGACTTAGCAAAAAAATCCCATTACAATTGTATGTTTTCCCACCGTTCAGGAGAAACAGAAGATTCTTTCATAGCGGATATGTCAGTAGCTACTAATGTAGGACAATTAAAAACAGGTGCACCAGCAAGATCAGAAAGATTAGCCAAGTATAATCAACTATTACGCATAGAGGAGGAGGTAGGGGAAAGAGCAGTTTTTAAAGGAGAAATTAATTAGAATATTATTTCTAAAAAATTAATGTAACGACGAATTAATCAAGAGTTATACTCTATCTTTCACTGATTTAATTAGTTATTACAGACATTTAATCGCTAAAGATTAGATTTCAAATATCAATTATGTATATTAATCGTATGGTTTTATATATCGGGGGATAGCGCAGTTGGTTTAGCGCGCAACGTTCGGGACGTTGAGGCCGTGGGTTCAAATCCCACTCCCCCGATTTTTTTATTTGAGACATCTATTTAGATTCATAATCGAATCAATCATAAGAGTAGTTATTTTGGGGACAAAAATTATTATACCTATTATGGCTGCTCCTACAGAAGAGATAAGAACAGCTCCCGAGGCAATATCTTTTAGAATTTTTACTTTAGGGTCATTTTGAGGTTGGATTATATCAAGGATATTTTCCACCAAAGTGTTGAATACCTCACAGATAAAAACTCCTATAGTTACAATTATGATTACGATAAATTCTTGAATAGATACTTTCAATATCAAGCCAAAAAGAATCACAATTGCTCCTATAGCAAAGATAATCTTTGCATTTCGTTCGGTTTTTATAACCACCATAAGACCTTTTAAAGAACCAACGAAGCTTTCTTTTATATTTTTATGTTGCCAGATTTTATTTATCATAGTTATTTATAATATAACTTTCTATTTCTTGGGAAGAGGTTAATTTTTTATCCATAACCTGCCAAATTTCTTTATCTTCCATACATAGATAAACAGGCGTTCTTGTATCGTATTGACGTATCCAGCTAATCATTTTTTGGTAGATTTCTTTTCTTAAGAATTTAGGATAACGTAATTTTTTATCTTCACCGATGAACAACTCTCCATAAAATATTTTACTATGAGGGAATCTTTGTTCAACGATATTTTTTAATTCTCTTGAACCACGCAGTGTCCCTAAGCTTATCCATCTAAAAGGGGGAGTTAATTTTTTAAATACCCTCTCTATAGTTTCTTTGTAAATTTTTTCCCAATCTTCAGAATATATTATGGGGTCAAAATGAAAGGAGAGAGAGTAACCTTTTTTTTGAACAATTTTGGCTGAGGTTAATCTATCTTCTAAAGAAGGTGTCATTAATTCTTCCTTATCAATTATTGCCTGAGGGTTTATTGACCAGGAGATAATTATATTAGGTGAGGGTTCATTTTTTAACAAGTTATCTATCTTTGTACTTTTTGTTTTTAACTCAAAGAGAACAGGTTTATCCCTTAAAAAATTGATTAGCTGAGAAGAGTAATTTGTAATTTCATCTAAAGCTAAAGAATCACAGAACTCACCTGTTCCTATTCGTATAGGAGTATTTATCCTCTTTAATAGATTGTTAAATGTCTCGTAGAAATCATTGAGATTAGAGGGTAAAATTATCCCGGGAAAATTTGTATACTGCTGTAAAAAACAGTATGAGCAATCAAAAGGACATCCAAAGCCTAAGTTGAGTATCCAGTAGTTACAAGATAGATGATTTTTAGTGCAAGGGCAGGGTTTAATGAAGTCCCAGCGTTCTTTGACGATAAAAACAATAGGTTTTTTAAGATCTTCTAAAGAAAATCTATTCTTTTTTATATATTCACTCGCAAAAGCTAATTCTTCTATTTTTATCCCAGTAAACTTCTCTTGAAATCTTTTTAAAAGGTAACTATCAGAAGCATCCTTTTCTACAAATATATGAGTAGGTTTAAATTCCTTAGCCTGATATAAATTGGGTAGAGGAGGTTTAATATCGGAGAGAAAGACCTTTTTTGTATCTATTTTCTCTCTTTTTGTTGTTAGAGGGAACCTTTTATTAATTAATTGCTGTTTAATTATGAAGAATTTATTTCTACCTCCCACCTTATTTATGTGAGGGTTATTTTCTAATTCCTCTATTATTGTATCGTAATCTAAATTTTCTCTTTTAGCAATTTCGTAAATAAGGCGTTTTATATCTCTCCATTGGTTCTTATTAAGATAGAAGTTAAAAGCTATTTCAATTTTTTGTTTTATCTCTTCCCACATATTAAAGATTTTTAGGTTTGAGAGTATTTAGCAATTAGTTCTTTATAGTATTTTGTTTCTTCTTCCTTGTTTCTTTTTTCTGCACCTTTTATATATATTTGGCATTTTTTTATTAGTTCCTTAATAGAGCGGTCTT
>JAMWDA010000131.1:1169-4463 GCA_023818995.1 Candidatus Omnitrophota bacterium | reverse complement strand
GGTTGTGGTTTGCTTTCCCATGGCGGTGGTGAGTACCTCCTTAACTGTTATTTTCTTCACTAACAGAAAGGGTACTCGCTGCCGCTAACTATTTCCACACCTTTTGAGTGTACCTCGTTAATCGAGCTGGAATGAAAGCTGCACCAGATTGCTATGGCTGCTTGAATAGGCTAATTCGCCAGGCTGTCGATCTGGCCACTAATGACATTCAGTTGAAAGCAAGGGCATTAGAAGAAACAACAAGAATATCTATATCTCTTATTGTATCCTTGCGCCTCCTTAAGGAACCAGCTACCTCAATTTCTTTAACCACTCCCCTTTTTCTTAACTCTTCTATAAACCTATTGGCTGTATTCAATGCCAAATATAGAGGAAGTCGTTCCTTCCCCTTCTTAATAATCTCTATCCCACGAAGGATATTTTCTTCTGTTTTCTCCTTTATCCTTTCCAAACAATGCAATTTACCATCCCTGGCTGACTTTTCCAAATCATCTATATTATCTATCTTAAGTTTCTCATAAATCAACTTCACGGTTTTGGGACCCAAACCAGGGATTTCCATCATCTGTAAAATACCTTGGGGAACTTTTTTCTTTAATTCTTCATACTGGGATAATGTTCCCGTAGTAATAATTTCACCTATCTTATTAGCTAAATCTTTACCAATACCGGAAATTTCGGTCAATCTATTCTCCTTCCATAAAAGCTCCACATCTTCAGGAATACTCTCAATATTTTGGGAAGCTCTCTCGTAGGCTCGAATACGAAAAGGATTATCACCTTGAAAATCAAGTATCCTGGCAATATCACGAAAGATTTTAGCGATCTCTTGGTTCTTCATTTAACTCCCTTTTTACGATAATAAAGATGTACTTTATTTTTTATCCCCCCACGAGTTGTAAAATCTGCCTCCACACTAAGATAGTAAGGAGAAAGTAATTTTTTTAAATCCTCCAAAATTTTATTCACTACATTCTCGTTATATATCTTAACGTTACGGAAAGCATAAAAATAATATTTCAAAGACTTTAGCTCAACGATCTTATTATAGGGGATATATCTTATAGTTATACGAGCAAAATCGGGTAGGCCGGAAAATGGACATAAACAGGTAAATTCATCGGTAACCAACTCAATTAAGATTCTTTTGCCAGTATAATCTATAGATTTAAGGATATCTATATCTATATCTTCAGGCAAAAAAGTCTTCCCTTGCGTTTTTTTAGCCTTTATCTCTGGTAAAGTTACTTTCCTATCTTCATAAATCATCTTGCCTCCTAACTTATTATCCTATTAAACACAACTTATCTACCAGGGGACTAAAAGGAACAATATTAAGATGGTATCTTAAAAATTCTTCCAATACAAAGATGATTTCATTCTCACAACCCGGGGTAGGATTTATTCTTAAAACTAAAGGGAAATCCTCTCTCTGTATATAACTTATCGTTGAGGATGTTTCTATACTTATAGGATATAGAGATGACTTCCTCTTGCTACATTTCTCGCAAAACAAACCACCACTTACTGTGCTAAAAAAAAACTTTTCCCCATAAGGACTATGACAATCTATACAAAGATTAATCTCAGGTTTTATCCCCGAAATGGTAAGAAATTTTATAAGAAAAATATAAAGCACCCTTTTTTCATCATTGTTAGACAAACTATCCAAAGATCTATCTAAAAGCCAAAAAACATTTTCATTACTATCAAAGAACAATGTGCCTTTATTGATAACTCTTATAAATATAGAAGCTACTATACTCTTATAAAAATTATCTCTTAAAAAACTGTAATCCTTAATCAGATCGGCGTAAGAAATTAACCAAATCTGGCTTATCTTAGGGTAAAGAACAAATTCGTTAAGGGTACATATATCCAATGTAGAAGTAAATTCTTTTTTCCTCGTATAGAATCCTTTAAATATACCATTAATTTTACCAAATTTTTTTGTATAAATAGTTGCCATAACGCTACTTTCCCTAAAATTCCATCGGTTTATAATAAATCCAAAATCCTTATCAACCATAACCTTATCTTAATTGTTTTGAATTATACAAACTAAACAGTAATTTCCTCTGTTTAGCCTCCATTATTTTTTTATTTTTTATACTATTATCATCGTAACCTAAAATGTGTAGTACACCATGAATAATGTAAAGGTTTATCTCTTCCTTCCAATCCGTTCCATAAACTTTACTGTTTGCCAAAGCTTCTTCTACAGAAACAATAACCTCTCCCAAATAATTAGGATTAAATTTATCTTCAAGATTAAAAGAGATTACATCAGTAGGTAAATTTTTACCAAAATATAGATAATTTAGCTTTTTAATAAAACGATTATCGCAAAAGACCAAAGATATATATTTATCCTCAATACCTAAAAGATTAAGGATTTTTCCTACTATTAAATTTATCTCACTTTGATTTATTCTCTTGAGGTTTTGTAGATTCTTTATCTCCATTATCCTGAGGATAATTTATGCGTGTATGGAAGATAGCATTAAGCATCCTTATAAAACTTTCCGTAATTTTTTCTAAATCTTTTAAAGTTAAATCACTCTCATCCAATTCACCTTCCATAATTTTTTTTCTTACCACATCTTTTACCATCTCTCTAATCCGAGAAGG
The DNA here is from genome assembly GCA_023818995.1 of Candidatus Omnitrophota bacterium. Classification (GTDB taxonomy): domain Bacteria; phylum Omnitrophota; class Gorgyraeia; order Duberdicusellales; family 4484-171; genus JAMWBQ01. The sequence goes on along the minus strand of JAMWDA010000131.1, from coordinate 1,832 downwards.
AGTAGGCTCATCCAAAGTGCGCGATAAAGCTTCAATGGTATCAGCTATAGATACTATAGCTACCTCTTTTGACTGTGGACGCGGTCCGGGATAACGGTAATCTTCTTCACATCCACTCTTCGGCTCTAATTCTTTAGCCCGCTGATAGAAATAGTAAACTAAACTTCTTCCATGATGTTGAACAATAAAATCTATTATTTTAGGATTAAGATGATACTTTTTAGCTAACTCTACTCCTTCTTTTACGTGGTTAATGATAATTAACTTACTCATTGATGGTTTAAGAGACTTATGGATATCCCGATAAGGTATCTGATTCTCTACAAAGTATTGAGCTTTAGGAATCTTACCTACATCGTGATAGTATGCTCCCACTCTAACCAAAAGTGCATTTGCCCCGATAGACTCTGCTGCTGTCTCCCCTAAGTTAGCTACCACTAAAGAGTGCTGATATGTCCCCGGTGCTTCTAAAAGCATCCTTTTAAGGAGGGGATGATTAAAATCCATCAATTCTAAAAGTGAAATGTTGGTCAATACTCTAAAAACAACCTCAAACACAGGAAGCACTCCCAAAACTACTATCGCTGATAAAACTCCATTTAACATACATATTCTCAACAATTCCCAGGAAAATAAAGAAAATTTACTACCTCCCACATTACT
>JAMWDA010000131.1:0-1159 GCA_023818995.1 Candidatus Omnitrophota bacterium | reverse complement strand
AGCAACAGAGAATTGCACCACCCCTCCCATCAATCCTGCTTTTATAATTTTAAATCTTGTCCTAACCCTGTAACTCAAAATTGCTGCCACAAAAGAAGCGCTCAACAAAGATACCATCACAGAAAAACTCATCTCATCCTTAACACTCCCACTCGCTAATATAGAAATAAAGAGAGAAAAAAGTAGAGATAATTGTAAATCGCTAAAAAGAAGAGTAATTAGAATTATATAACCTATTGCTGGGAAACTATAGATAGATAAAGCAAAACTCTCCTTGGTTAACACTAAAATTAAAATACCTAATACTACTAAAATGTCCAAATCAAAAAATGATGGTAAATCTTTACTCTTATAGAAATCTCTTAAATATATACCAAGAATCGCTAACAAAACTAAAGGTGATAAATCTATAGCATAAACAAAGAAAATGAAAGATAAGAAGATAAAGAATCCTGCTGCCGCTAAAATAATCTTAAATTTAATTTTCTTCTTTACGGTAGAAATTCTCATAAGCTTTGATTATCTTTTGAATTAAAGGGTGTCTAACCACATCTTTATTACTTAAGTACACAAATTTTATACCTCTTATCGATCTTAATATCTCTATAGTAGTAATAAGTCCTTGAGGTTTGCCTCCTGGTAAGTCACTTTGGGTAATATCTCCCGTAATAACTGTTCGGGAATTGAAACCTAATCTTGTAAGAAACATCTTCAACTGTTCAGTAGTACAATTCTGTGCTTCATCAAGAATTATAAATGCATTATTCAAAGTTCTACCACGCATATAAGCCAAAGGAGCAATCTCAATGATTCCTCTATCAAGATACTCTTCAATTACTTCTACTTCTAACATATCGTATAGAGCATCGTAGAGTGGTCTTAAGTAAGGTGCTAATTTATCTTCCATATCGCCTGGTAAAAACCCTAAAGATTCTCCTGCTTCTATAGCTGGGCGAGTAAGAATGATTCTCCTCATCTTACCTTGTAAAAGATAATTTGCAAGTTTCGGAATTAAAGTATTTAATAAGAGAATATAAGAATATTTGGAGAAACTTAATAGAAGATGTCTTTAAATATACTAATTGCCATATTAAAGATTGTAAATTGATGCCAGCTTGTTTAATGAATATTGAAAAAATGGAATTATCTGATAATTCTT
>JAMWDA010000003.1 GCA_023818995.1 Candidatus Omnitrophota bacterium | reverse complement strand
TAGCTAAGAGGCTAATAGAGGAGAACCACAAAGGTAGGATATGGTTTGAATCTGAGTATAATAAAGGGACAACCTTCTATATAGAGTTACCTAAGAAAGGGGTAAAGAAAAGTAAAGGAGAATAGACCAATTCTAAATAAATCCTCAAATAAATTTTAATTTATTTCCCTTCCATAATGGTTTATATAAAAAACTTTTTCAAAAAAATTCCCTATATCCAAGATATGTGCTGTCTTGCGCAAAAATATAGGAAAGTTTATTTGGTAGGTGGGTTTTTACGTGATGTTTATTTGCATAAGACTAAGGAATTAACCGACTTTGATTTCTGCGTAGAGAAAGATGCTTTTAAATTAGCTAAAGAATTTAGTAAAATTACTCATTCTAAATTGATAGTGCTTGATGATGAGCAAAAAAGCTATCGTGTAATTGTAAAATTGAAAGATAATATTTATACTTACGATTTTACTCAGTTAAGAGGAGATTCTTTAATTGAGGATATGAGTTTAAGAGATTTTACCATTAATACTCTTGCCGTAGATCTTAACGATAGGGATTTAAAGATTATAGATTTATTAGGTGCAAGAGAGGATTTAAATAGGGGGATTATAAGAATAGTTAACGAGAATGTTTTAAAGGATGACCCTTTGAGGATTTTGAGAGCATTCAGTTTTTTGGTAAATTATAATTTTAGGATTACTAAATCTACAGAATACCTTTTAGAAAAATATAGATTTTTACTAAAAGATGTTTCCGGTGAACGAATTAATGAAGAATTATTTAAAATTCTTGATTGTGAAAACTCTTTTAAGGCGATAAAAAAGATGAGCAAGTTACGTATTATTGATGAGATAATACCTTATATTAGTATTCAACGAGGGGTTAATCAAGGAACATATCACCATTTGGATGTTTGGGGACACTCATTGGACACTCTTTATCGTTGGGAGTTACTTTATGGGAGAAGATTGAAAAAGGATAAGGATATTTTTGAGTATCTTAATAGGTCGGTGAGTAATAAACATAAAGTTTTTCATATTATAAAATTAGCTTGTCTTCTTCACGATATAGGTAAACCGATAGCTAAGAAAAGGAAGGATAAGAAAACGATTTTTTATGCTCACGAAAAAATTGGTGCTGATATGGTGGAAGAGATTTATCAAAGATTAAAACTTTCCGGTAAAGAAAAGGATCTCTTAAGAAGATTGATCTTATATCACTTAAGACCAGGTTATCTTGCCGAGCAAGAACGACCATCTAAACGTGCTGTGTATAGATTTTTTCGTGATACCGAGGAGGAGGGAGTGGCAGTGATAATTCTTTCTTTGGCTGATTGGCGAGCAACGAGAGGTCCGCTTACCGATTCTAAGAAAAGAGTTAAGCATGAAAGAGTGATGTTTTCTCTGATTAAGAATTATTTCCAAGATAAGAAGAAAAAACCTTTGCCTAAATTAGTCGATGGTTATGAAATTATGAGAAAATTTAAAATTTCACCTTCACCACTTGTTGGTAAAATTCTTAAGAGAATAAGAGAGGAGCAAACGTTAGGTAAGATTAGTAGTAAACAGGAAGCGTATAGTATTGCGGAAAAAATAATCGCTCATGAAAAAATAAACAAACTACAATAGGTTCACCTGCGCTAATAAAATAATGGATAGTATTCGTTATATTAAAGGTATAGGTCCTAAAAAAGAAGTAATTCTAAATAAATTAGGGATATATAGTTTAAATGATATTTTGTATTATTTCCCTTTTCGTTACGAGGATAGACGAGAAATAAAACGCATTAAAGATTTAAAGGTTGATGAAGTCTCTCTTATTAGAGTTAAAGTTTTAGCTAAAAATTTAAAACCTTTAACACCAGCTTATTTTAATAAGATGAGGAATAGCATTTTCCAAGTTATTGCCGAAGATAATACAGGTATAGTTAGTTGTGTGTGGTTTAATCAAGGGTATCTTAAAGACTATATTAAAATAGGAGATGAGCTTTTCATTTACGGTAAAGTGCAACTTTATAAGAATAGATTCCAGATAGTATCTCCCGAATTCGAGATCATAAATAGAAGAGGGGAGGAAGAAAACTTAGATTTTGGTCGTATTGTGAGTTTTTACCGCTTAACTAGTGGCATTAATCAAAAATTTATGAGAAGAGTAATTTATAATTGTTTGAGTTTTTTGGGTAAGGATATTGTAGACCCTATACCGCAATATATAAGGAAAGAAAAAAAATTATTTGATATTTTTGAGAGTTTAAAAAATATTCATTTCCCCGATAGTTTTGAGAAAGCTAATTTAGCTCGTCAGCGATTTATATTTGAGGAGTTATTTTTCTCTCAAATTTTAGTTTATATGAGAAAAGCAAGGCATAGATTTCAGAAAGGTATACCGTTTATGGTTAATGAGGAATTAATTAAAAGATTAGAGGATAGTTTACCTTTCAAATTAACTCCCTCTCAAGAAAAAGTTATCGATGAGATTATTAAAGACTTACAAAAGCCTTATCCTATGCATAGATTACTTCAAGGTGATGTGGGAAGTGGTAAGACCGTTGTAGCTTGTTTTGCTATCGTTGCCGTTGTTTCCTCTGGGTATCAGGTGGCATTTATGGTTCCTACAGAAGTTTTGGCCTTTCAACATTATCAGACATTAAAATACTTATTTAATGATTTTTCTTTCCATATAGAGATTTTGACTTCAAGCCTTAAAAAAAGTGTGAGAGAAAAAATATTAGACGGTTTAAAAGAAGGTAAAATAGATATAGTTTTGGGAACGCACTCCTTAATTGAGGAAGCAGTTGATTTTAAAAGCTTAGGATTAGTCATCATTGATGAGCAACATAGATTTGGGGTCGCACAACGAGCTCTTTTACCTAAAAAAGGTAAGAAGGGTCTACCCCACTGTTTAGTTATGAGCGCTACCCCTATCCCAAGAAGCTTGGCTCTTTCTCTCTATGGCGACCTCGATCTTTCTCTTTTAACAGATTTGCCTCCTGGTAGAAAAAAACCTGAAACTATAGTGGTTGAGGAAAATAAAAGAGATTGGGTTTATGATCTTGTTGAGGAGAAAGTTAAAGAGGGTAGGCAATGTTATATCGTTTATCCCATTATAGAAGAATCTCCCGACTTAGAATTGAAATCTTTAAAAGAGATGATTGGACCAATAAAAGAGAGATTTAAGGATTTAAACGTAGAGATTTTTCACGGCAGATTAGAGGCTAAAGAAAAGGAGAGAATAATTAGGGAATTTAGGGAAAATAAAATAAATATTCTTGTATCTACCACAGTTATTGAAGTGGGGATAAATATTGAGAATGCAACAGTTATGGTTGTTGAGGGTGCACAGAGATTTGGACTCTCTCAATTACATCAGTTAAGAGGAAGAGTTATTCGTGCTAATTATCAGCCATATTTTATTATTATAAAGGAAAAAGAAAGTAATGAAAGTGCAAAAAAGCGTTTAGAAATTATTGCTTCTAATTACGATGGTTTTAAAATTGCCGAAGAAGATTTATTATTGAGAGGTCCGGGAGATTTCTTTGGCAATTTGCAGTGGGGGTTCCCTAAATTAAAGATAGCAAATCCGCTTAAAGATTTGGATGTTTTAAAGCAAGCACGTTTATGTGCTTATCAAGTAATAAAAAAGGACCCATATTTGAAGGATTCATCTCATCTCTGCATCAGAAAATATTTAAGTTTTTGGCTTAAAAAACCTGTAGTTTAAAAATCCTAAATTGCTATTACAAATTATTTATAGAATCTTATGAAGATTATCAAAGGGAAATTTAAACATTACTCTTTAGTTGTTCCTAAGAATATAAGACCAGCTTATTTTAGGTTGAGAAAAGCATTGTTTGATCTATTAGGTGAGGAGATATTAGAGAAACGCGTTCTTGACCTTTTTAGCGGTTCAGGGGCTTTGGGAATAGAAGCTTTTTCTTGTGGAGCAAAAGAGGTTTATTTCGTGGATTTAAAAAAAGGCTGTATTAGGGCAATAGAAATGAACCTTTCTTACCTGAAGTTATTACCTTTTTCCCATATAGTTTTAAAAGATGCTTTCAAAGCTATTAAAGATTTTTATATTAGGGGGGAAAAATTTGATATTGTTTTTATTGATCCACCTTATTATAAGGGTATGGGGAAAAAATCCTTGCAAACAATAGATGAATATGATATATTAAATTTTTATGGCTATGTTGTAGTATTAGCTAATTTTAAAGAAGATTTTACAGATAATTATAAAAATTTTAAGCTTCTTATAAGAAAAAGTTACGGTCAGAGCGCAATTTATATATATAGGAAGAATGAGTAAAGCTATTTATCCCGGCACATTTGACCCGATTACTTTTGGGCATTTGGATATTATAGAGAGAGCTTCTCATATATTTGAAGAGACAATTATAGCAGTGGTTAAAAAACCATTTAAATCTGTATTTTTCCCTTATAAAAATAGATTAAAATTAGTGCAAGAAGCAACTAAAAGTATGAAAGGGGTGAGAGTAGAAGGTTTTAGTGGTTTAGTGGTAGATTATGCTAAAAGTAAAAATATCCATATAATTGTTAGGGGTATAAGAATGCCCTCTGATTTTGAATACGAGTTTCAGATGGCACTAACTAATAGGAAGTTAAATCCTAACATAGAGACTATATTTTTGATGCCCCATCCTAAATATTCTTATCTTTCTTCACGTTTAATTAGAGAGATAGCTTACTTGGGAGGTAATTTAGATGAGTTTATCCCTAAGTGTTGTATTGAGGAGATAAATAAAAGGATTAAATCTAAATAATGCGCATTGAACAAGTTGCAATCACCGATACTCCTCTCCATTTAGAAGAGGATATAGAAGCTAAAGAGTGGGATTTAGATAGTTTTGATATAAAATTTATAAAGAATATCCATCTTAATTGTGAATTTGTTCGTGTAGGTAAAGAAATTGTAGTTAGAGGAGAAGTTATTACCACGAGAATAATTACCTGTTCTCGATGTCTTGAAGAAAAAGAGCAAAAAGTAAGTTATAATATTATGTTGTCTTATAATTCCTCTTCTATAGGAGACTATTTGGAAATAGATAACGATGTTCGTGAGGAAATACTTCTTAATTTTCCTATGAAAGTTTTATGTCACAACGATTGTAAAGGTATATGCCCTGGTTGTGGGGTTAATTTGAATTACCAAGTATGTAAGTGTAAGCAAAAGTAAATTTTCAATAAAATTTATAAGGTGTAAAAAGGGGGTTATATGGCGCATCCTAAAAGAAAGTTTTCTCATTCCCGCACGCATAAGAGGAGGACACATCAGAAATTAGAGATTCCTACACTTGTGCCTTGTTCAGAGTGTAAAAGGCTTAAACCAGCACATATGGTATGTCCATTTTGTGGATATTATAGAGGAAAAGAAGTGGTAACTATAGAGTTTAAGGAGAAGAAGAAAAAATGAGATATAGAATAGGTATAGATATTTCCGGTGGTGATTACGCACCTTTAGAACCCCTAAAAGGAGCTATATGGGCACAGAAAGAGATAAACGATAAGGTAGTACTTATAGGGGATAGAAAAGAGATTGAACAAACAATGGGAGAATTACAAAATAAAGAAAAGATAAAGATAGAGATAGAAGATTTAGAAGTAGTTGATGCCCCGGAAAAGATTGAGATGGATGATTTAGCAGCAATGTCTATAAGGAAAAAAAGAAATTCTTCTATTGTGGTAGGGATAGATCTGCTTAAAAAAGGTAAAATAGATGCTTTTGTTTCTTGTGGTAATACAGGAGCAGTAGTGAGTGCTTCTACCCTAATGTTAAGACTTATAGAGGGTGTGGAGAGACCGGGAATATCTGTGTTTGTCCCTACAGCAAAAGATGTATCTTTACTTATCGATGTAGGAGCCAATGTTAATCCCAAACCATTACATCTTCTCCAGTATGGGATAATGGCTTCCTTATACTATTCTTTAGTTTTAAATAAGAAGGACGTCACCGTAGGGTTACTTAATATTGGAGAAGAAGAAACAAAGGGACCAGATTTTGTAAGAACTGTTCATAAGTTATTTTCTTCTGCACCCATTAATTTTATAGGTAATTTAGAGGCTAAGGATATCTTCACCGGTAAATGTAACTGTATTATCTGTGATGGGTTTGTGGGTAATATTGCTTTGAAATTATCAGAAGGGCTTGTAGAGGTGGTGGGAAAATTTTTAACCGATGCTATAAAGAATGATCCTTTGAGCAAATTAGGGTTAATATTTATTCATAGAAGTATAGGGAAATTCAAAAGCCTTGTTGATTATGCTGAGTATGGAGGAGCTCCCCTTTTGGGAGTTAATGGCGTAGTAATTATTGGACATGGACGCTCTAATAGTAAAGCAGTAAAGAATGCTATCAAAGTAGCAATTAAGGAATTGAATAGGGATGTTATTGGTGAGATAAGAGGACGATTAAAGGAGATATACCAGAATAACTCAATAAAAGAATTAATATCTTTAGCTACGCAATAGTATAAATGAATGCGGTAGTTTTTCCCGGACAGGGATCTCAATACGTAGGAATGGGGAAGAATTTAAATGATAATTTCCCTAAGGTAAGAGAGCTTTTTAATAAGATAGATAGTATATTGGGATTTAAATTATCAGAGAGGTGTTTTTTGGGCCCAAGTGATGTTTTGAAAGATACTGATACTCAGCAGTTAGCTATATTAGCTACGAGCTTGGCGGCTTTTGAAATATTTAAAGAGAAAAATATAGGAATATCTTATTTCTCAGGACTTAGTTTGGGTGAATATACTTGCCTTTATCCTTCAGGAGTGCTTTCTTTACAAGAGTTGATTATTTTAGTTAAAGAGAGGGCATTAGCGATGCAGGAGTCAGCGCGTTCTTATCCCTCTTGTATGTTGGCAATTATTGGATTGGAAGAGAATGTTTTAAGAGAAGAGAATAAAGATGGTCTCTTCTATATCGCCAATATAAATTCTTCTCGTCAGATAGTGGTATCTGTGGATTTAAAGAATAAAGATACAGTTAAACGCCGCTTAGAGAATTTAAAAGCAAAAGTAGTAGAATTAGATGTAAGTGGTGGTTTCCATTCACCCTTTATGGAGAAAGCGAAAGAGCGGTTAAAGAAGGTTATAGAAAGTTTAAATTTTTCTGATGCAAAAATACCTATCGTAAGTAATTTTACTGCTAAAAGTCATATTAAAGCTAAGGAGATAAAAGAAAATTTGATAAATCAGCTCACTCATACAGTTCTATGGAAAGAGTGTGTAGAGTTTATGAGTAACAAAGGGGTAAAAGTATTTTTTGAGTTAGGTCCTTCCTCAGTTTTAAAAGGGATAATAAAAAAGATTAATCCTCAATTAGATGTTTTTAGTATAGAGAAAAAAGAGGATTTAGATAATTTGCTATAAGAGGGGGTATTTATGCGATTTAAAAATAAGGTAGTGATTGTTACAGGAGGTGCGAGTGGTATTGGTAAAGAGATCGCAAGCAATTTTTCTAAGGAAGGAGCGAATGTAGTATTGTTTGATATAAATGAGGAATTATTATCACAGAGTGTAGAGGAGTTAAGCAAGTATTCTAAAGTTATGGGGCTACGGGTGGATGTGAGCAACTTTGAAGATGTGGAAAAAAATGTGAACAAAGTTATTGACAAGTTTGGTAGAATTGATATATTAGTTAACAATGCGGGAATAACAAAAGATAAGCTTATATTAAGACTTTCCTGTGATGATTGGCAGAGGGTTTTAAAGATAAATCTTGATGGTGTATTCAATTGTATAAAAGCAACTGTGAAGTTTATGGTTAAACAGCATTATGGTAGAGTAATTAATATTTCCTCAGTTATCGGTATCACCGGTAATGCTGGTCAGGTAAATTATTCAGCTTCTAAAGCAGGAATTATTGGGATTACTAAGTCTTTAGCAAAAGAACTTGGGTCAAGAAATATAACTTTTAACGCCGTAGCACCAGGTTATATAGATACTCCTATGACGAGAATTTTGGATGAGAAAGTAAAAGAAGATATATTGAAAAGGATACCCTTAGGTAGATTTGGCCAGCCTGAGGATGTGGCAAAGTGTGTATGTTTCTTAGCTTCCTCAGATGCTGATTATATAAATGGCCAAGTTTTAGTAGTAGATGGAGGTTTAACTTAAATTTTTAGCCTATTATATAGGTATTAAAAGAAGGAGGTAAGGATGACCGTAGAAGAAAGATTAAAAGATATTATTGCTGAGCAGTTAGGAGTGAAAAAGGAAGAGATAAAGCCTGAAAGCTCTTTTATAGATGATCTGGGAGCAGATTCTTTAGACACTGTAGAGTTAGTTATGGCTTTAGAAGAAGAGTTTGGTATTGAAATTCCCGATGAAGATGCCGAAAAAATGACTACCGTAGGAGAGGCTATAAAATATATAGAAAGTAAAACTCAAGAGAAAGATAAATCTTCATAAGTTAGTTCTTTGAGAGATGAGAAGAGTGGTTGTTACAGGATGTGGCGTAGTTTCTCCTGTAGGTATAGGAGAGGGTAACTTTTGGAATAGTTTAATAGCGGGTAAGAATGGAATAGATAAGATAACTCGCTTTGATCCTCAAGGGTTTGACTCTCAAATTGCCGGAGAAGTAAAAAATTTTGACCCTTCCCAAATACTTTCCCCCAAAGAGATAAAGCGCAGTGCTCTATTTGTTCAATTTGCTCTTTGTGCGGCAAAAGAAGCTATAGATAGGAGTGGTTTAAAATTAGATCAACTTGACCCTTATCGTGTGGGGGTAATTATTGGTTCTGGGATAGGTAGCTTAGAAGTTATTGAAGAGGAATATAAAATTTTTCTTTCTAAAGGGCCCAAGAGAATCTCACCTTTCCTTATACCTATGCTCATTACCAATGAGGCAGCAGGTATGGTAGCTATATTCTTTGGTTTCAAGGGAGTAAATTTATGCACGGTAACTGCCTGTGCTTCAGGAGCGCATGCTATAGCTGGTGCTTACCTTTTGATTCAGCAGGGAAGAGCAGATGTTATCGTATGCGGAGGAACAGAAGCTTGTATTACTCATTTAGGATTGGGTGGTTTCTGTGCGTTAAAGGCACTTTCTACAAGAAATGACCAGCCCCAGAGAGCTTCTCGGCCATTTGATAAAGAAAGAGATGGATTTGTTATGGCTGAGGGAGCAGGAATTGTTATCCTTGAAGAATTAGAACATGCTAAGAGGAGAGGAGCAGAGATATACTGTGAGGTGGGTGGTTATGGAGCAAGTTGCGATGCTTATCATATAACCGCTCCTGAACCTGAAGGAGAAGCACCAGCTAAGGCAATGGAGTTAGCACTTAAAGAGGCAAAGGTAGAGTTAGAAGGAAATATTTATATAAATGCTCATGGCACATCCACACCTTTGAACGATAAGATGGAAACCAAAGCTATTAAACGAGCATTTGGAGATTTTGCTAAAAAAGTTCATATAAGTTCTACTAAATCAATGATGGGTCATGCTTTAGGAGCAGCAGGAGCAATAGAATTTATCGTTGCCTGTTTAGCGGTTAAAAATAAAATTATCCCTCCTACAATAAACTATGAGTTCCCTGATCCAGAATGCGACTTAAATTATACACCTAACAAGGCAAAAGAGTTAGATATAAAAGTAGCACTATCTAATTCCTTAGGTTTTGGTGGACACAATATTAGTTTATTAGTTAAAGAATTTTCATAATCTACATCTTATAAATTAAATCCTAAAAATTTATGGGTAAAACATTGGTAGAAAAGATACTTCTAAGAGCTTCTTCTCAAAAAAACTTGGAAGATTTTGTTTATGCTAAGGTAGATTTTTGTTTTGGTAACGATATCACTGCTCCTTTAGCAGTTAAACAGTTTTTATCAGCAGGTTTTGATAGAGTATTTAATCCTAAAAAAATAGCTTTTGTTTGTGACCATTTCTTACCGGCAAGGGATTTGAAATCAGCTAACAATGTTAAGATGTTAAAAGATTTTAGTGATAAGTTTAAAATTCCCAATTTTTTTGATATAAATAACTGTGGCATAGAACATGTTTTTCTTTTGGAGAAAGGGTTTATTAAACCAGGAATGTTAGTTGTAGGAGCAGACTCCCATACTTGTACTTTTGGGGCAATAGGGTGTTTAAGTTTAGGTGTAGGGTCTACGGATTTAGCTAGTGTAATGAAAGAAGGAAGAGTGTGGCTTAAAGTTCCTTCCACTATTAGGTTTGTATATAAAGGCAAGTTAAGAGATTGGGTATCTGCTAAGGATATTATTCTCTACACTATCGGTAAGATAGGCGTAGATGGAGCTCTTTATAAAGTTATGGAGTTTGGTGGTCCAATTATAGAAAAGTTAGATGTAGAAGAGAGAAGCACAATTACTAATATGGCTATTGAAGCAGGAGCTAAGACGGGTATAGTAGAGGTGGATGAGAGAACATTAATCTACTTATCTAAGTTTTTTGATAAACCGTTTGGTAAGAATTTTTTAGATTGGAGAAGTGATAGGGATGCTAATTACGAAAATGTGATGGAGTTTGACTTAAGTAAGTTAGAGCCGCAAGTTGCTTATCCTCACTTACCCAGCAATGTTAAATCCGTAGAAGAACTAAGAGATGTTAAGCTTAATCAGGTGGTTATTGGTTCTTGTACTAATGGTAGAATAGGTGATTTAAAAGTAGCTGCTCATATATTGAAAGGGAAGAGAGTAAAAAGGGGTTTAAGAGTTATCGTTATCCCTGCTTCACCTTTAATTTATAGGGAGGCAGAAAGAAAAGGTTATATAAAAATATTTTTACAGGCAGGTTGTATAGTTTCTCCTTCTACCTGCGGTCCTTGTTTAGGTGGCCATATGGGGATTTTGGGAGAGGGGGAAGTAGCTTTAGCTACCACTAATAGGAATTTTGTAGGAAGGATGGGGCATCCTGAAAGTTTTGTTTATTTAGCCAGTCCAGCCGTAGCAGCTGCTTCGGCAATTAAAGGGAGGATTACACATCCTAAAGAGGTAGTTAAGTTATGATTATTAAAGGTAAAGTGCATAAATTTGGAGACAATATAAATACCGATGATATAATTGCCGCAAAATATCTGGATAGCCAGGATGAGAATTTTTTAGGGTCTAAGTGTATGGAGAATATAGACCAACAATTTGTGCATAAGGTAAGTAAGGGGGATATAATAGTTGCTGGTAAAAATTTTGGTTGCGGTTCAAGTAGGGAGCACGCTCCTTTAGCTATTAAGGGTTGCGGAGTATCCTTAGTGATTGCTAAAAGCTTTGCTAGAATATTCTATCGCAACTGTATAAATTTAGGTTTGCCTATATTGGTATTTTCTCAAACGGAGAAGATAGATAATGGCGATGAACTCGATATAGATCTTTCCCAAGGAATAATTAAGAACATTAATAAGAAAGAGGAGTATGTTTGTGAGAAATTCCCTTTATTTATGAGAGAGATAATTAATAGTGGAGGGCTGATAGAATGGATAAAAAAGAAAGAAAAATGAAGAGAAGTTACTCTATAGCAGTTATACCCGGAGATGGGACAGGCAAAGAGGTTATCAGAGAGGGATTAAAAGTTTTGGAAGCAGCAAGTGATAAATTTGATTTTACTTATGAGAGGATTATCTACGATTTGGGTGGAGAACGCTATCTAAATACAGGAGAAACTTTACCTAACAGTATTCTTGAAGAACTGAGGAAGGTAGATGCTATATATTTAGGAGCAATTGGTGATCCAAGAGTTAAGCCGGGGATTTTAGAAAAGGGGATACTTTTGCGTCTAAGATTTGCTTTGGACCAATACATAAATTTACGGCCGGTAATACTTTACGATAAAAGATTCTGTCCACTTAAAGATAAAAGTGAGGAGGATATAAATTTTGTGGTAGTGAGAGAAAATACAGAGGGTCTTTACTGTGGAGCAGGAGGATTTTTAAAATATCAAACCGAGGATGAGGTAGCAATTCAGGAGAGCATAAATACCTATAAGGGTGTGGAGAGAACGATAAGATTTGCTTTTGACTATGCTAAGAAGCGCAATTACAAGCAAAAAGTTACCCTCTGTGGTAAAACCAATGTTTTAACTTACGCTTTTGATCTCTGGGAGAGAGTGTTTTACAAAGTAGCTAAAGAGTATCCCGATATTCAAACTGATTATGCTCATGTGGATGCAACCTGTATGTGGATGGTGAAGAACCCTGAGTGGTTTGATGTGATAGTAACCGATAATATGTTTGGGGATATTATTACTGATTTAGGAGCAATAATTCAGGGAGGTATGGGTATTGCTGCTGGTGGCAATATTAATCCCCAAGGTGTATCTATGTTTGAACCTATCGGCGGTAGTGCTCCTAAGTATACGGGTAAAAATGTGATTAATCCTTTAGCAGCAATATGTGCTTTAGGAATGTTACTTAATTATATTGGGGAAGAGGAAGCGGGTTTCTCTATAGAGAGAGCGGTTAAAAAGGTAGTGAGAGAAAAGTTAGAAAGCTTATCCGCAGGTAAAATGGGGTATACTACGCAAGAGGTAGGAGATTTGGTAGTGAAATATTTGGATTATAAAGATTAGAGGATAATGAGAAAATACAATGTTGCTGTAATTGGAGTAGGAGCAGTAGGTAAAGAGATGCTTAGATGTTTACATCAGCGTTCCTTCCCTTTTAAAGAGATAAGAGTATTTGCTCGTTCACAGAGAGATATTGCTGTAGAAGGAGTAGTTTATCGGGTAGAAGCGATAAAGAATGAGCAATTTGACAATATAGATATAGCCTTATTTGCCGGAACAGAAGGAGAGAAAGGTGCTAGTTTAACTTACGCTCATAAATTTGTAGAAAAGGGTGCGGTGGTTATAGATAATGGAGCAGATTTTAGATTAGACCAAAAAGTTCCTTTAGTTGTTCCTGAAGCTAACCGAGAAAAGATTTTTACTCATCAAGGGATAATTGCCAATCCTAATTGCACGACCATTCAAGCTATAGTGGCTTTGGCAGGTATATATAAGAAATTGGGATTAAAGAAGATAATTCTTACCAGTTTTCAAGCAAGTAGTGGAGCAGGAAGAAGAGCTATGGAGACGCTTTGGGAGGAAACAAAAGAGATAGTGAAGATTAATGAAGGGGTAAATGAGCTCCCTCAAAGAAAAAAATTAGACAAGTCCTACCAAATTTTTCCTTGCCAGTTAGCATTTAACGTTATCCCTCAGATAGGTAGTTTTGAGCAAGAAGGGTATACTACGGAAGAATGGAAAGTTGTAAGAGAAACACATAAAATATTAGATGACAATTCTATAAAAATTTCTGCTACCTGCGTAAGAGTTCCTGTGTTTACCTCTCATTCAGAAGCAATTTATTTTGAAACAGAAAAGGATACGGATGGGGAAGAGATTGGAGAAATACTTAAAAAATCTAAGGGAGTAAAATTCTTTGAAGATAATACCTATCCCTTACCTTTAGATGTGGAAGGAACAGATTTAGTTTATGTAGGAAGGTTAAGAAAAGACATTTATAATAAAAATTCTTTTTGGATTTGGGTAGTAGCAGATAATTTACGTAAAGGAGCAGCCCTTAACGCTATACAGATTGCTGAGGAACTCCTTCCTTCCCTGTAGGTTCTCCTCTTTTTATTCTTTATGTTTCAAAACATATTCTTAGAGTTAGAGTATGATGGCAGTAATTATTTTGGTTGGCAGATTCAAAATTATAAATTAGAAGATAGAAGTAATCGTCCTCCTATTAAAACTATTCAAGGAGAATTAGAGTGTGCTTTAAAGAGGTTATTCAATAAAGAGATTAAAATTACCTATGCTAGTAGAACTGATAGAGGAGTGCATGCCTTAGGGCAGTGTGTTAATTTTAAAGTAGAGACTGGTATACCCCTCAAGAACATAAGAGGAGGTTTAAATAGTTTTCTACCCGATGATATAAGAGTAAAAAAGATTAAAACCGTTCCTTTAGAGTTTCATTCTCGTTTCTCGGTAAAATCCAAAATTTATCGCTACATTATTTATAACTCCCCCCAACCTTCGGTTTTTCATAGGAATTATTCTTGGTTTTTACCTCAAAGTATAGATATTGGGAGGATAAATAATAATCTATACAAATTGATTGGTAAGAAAAATTTTTCCTGTTTTGCTAAAGGAGCTAATAATTATAAAAGTTGTGTGCGGCACATAAAAAATATCGCTGTTAAAAAAAGAGGCAAATTTATATATATAGATATAGAAGCTGATGGTTTCCTTCGGAATATGGCAAGAAATATTGTGGCATTTTTGGTAAGTATAGGGGTAGGTAAAATATCTTCAAAAGATATCAGTAGAATAATAAACAGAAAGATACCGTGGGTTAATAAACCAGCTCCTAGTTGTGGTCTTTATCTTTACAGAGTAAAGTATTAAATGGAAAACCAGAAGGAAGATAGAATTTACAATATTTTGAGTGTTATCTTACTTAGTTTAGTTACTATATTCTCTGTAGTTAGATTTCCTTATTTACCTCAATTTATTGATGGCTACTATCATCTTTCCTGCGCTAATGGATTTATAAAATCTGGAGGTTGGGTTGGTATTGCTTGGTGGGATTTTGCTCCTTTGGGAAGACCACATCTATATCCCCCTTTTTATCATTTTATTATAGTTTTTTTAAAAAGCATAGGAGTGGAAGGACTAAACGCTATTAGATTAACAGAGATTTCAATTGTTCCCATTTTCTTTTTTTCTCTCTGGTATATTTTCAAAAAAGAGATATCTATTGTGTTCGCCTTTTTTTTCCTTCTCATTTCCACCAGTTTCTTCTCTTTTTACACTTCTATTTCAGCAAATTTACCGGCTTCTATAGCTTTAATTTTAAGCATTTTTAGTGGTTATTTTTTAAAAAAGAAAAAGATATTATCATCCATACTTTTTCTTGTATTGGCTTTTTATACCCACGCTGCTATACCGTGGATTACTTTGATTTCTTTAATATTTATAGCTTTTTTATCTAAGGAGTATGGCAAAAGCTCCCTAAAGGTAATTTTAATTAGTTTATCTTTAGCTTCATTTTTACTTTTTCATCAGATAAGATACACCAATTATATAAATCTTTCTATATTAAAAGAGGTAATGTTCTCTCATTTCAGTATATTTATTTTGGTGGTAGGAAGTATCTCCTTTTTTTTGAATTTTAAGAGAGAAGATTTTTTTAGGTTATTTTTTATGGGATTAATTTTAGGTAGTATAATAGTATTCTTTAAATATCCTTATAGGTTATTTTCTAGTCAAGGTATGCTGGGCTGGATATTTTATTCTTCCTATCTTTGTGAGCAGGTAGTTAGAATAATAAAAAGTAAATGGGTAAATTTTGTTCTTTTGCTTTTGGTCGTGTATCTCTTTTTTTTCCATTCAACTATTGATTTAGAAGAGGGAAAAGCTAAATTTAATTTATGTAGTTCTACTTATCACTACCTCTCAAGAGGAAAATTTATTCACTTCTTAGAATACACTTCCCTATTTTTCCCTCGGCACTACCTACCAGTGGTTAATGTAATCAAAACATTCAGCGAAGAGAATGAGATAATCGTTTCCAATCTTAATTTCTCCTCGCAAGTATTTTCCTCCCTTACTAATAGAGCAACTTCTCGCTCTATTTTAGGTGAAGTAAAGGGATTTAGGGATTTTTCTGTTTACAGGGTAGCTAAAATTATCGTCTGGGTTAAACCATTTACCAGGGAGCTAGCCTATTTACAGGGGAAATTGGATTTAAATAAACTTTATGAGAACGATATGTTTTTAGTATATTTCAATCCCCATTGTTCAATAAAAGTTTTGCCCATAAGAGCAAAGATAAGTTTTATATTTATTTCTTTATTATTTTTATTTTGGCTCTTTATTTTTTTCTGGGATAATGCTAAAATAATATGTAAAATATTATTTTAATTCTAATAATTAGTGGATAACGAATCAAAAAATACTGATAGGAGAGAAGAGAAAAGGAAATATACCCGTAAGAATATTTCTGCCCCTGTGAGCTATAGAGTAGTAGTTCCTTCCCAAGGTAATGGATTGTTAGAAAATATAAGTGAAGGAGGATTATGTATTATTTTAGATAAGAAACTTGCCGAGGGAACCATTCTGGAGGTTAAATTTGAACTACCGGGAGAAAAACCCATCCCTATAGAGATATTTGTAAAAGTGATTTGGCAAAAAGAGATAGGTAATAAGTTTCTAACAGGGGTAAAATTTGGCACTTAAGTAGCTGTTGACAACATTATTTGTGTTTGGTATTATGCTCTTTAGTAGAGGGAAGCAAAGTAGAGGTGTTTAATGAGAGTATTTTTAAAAAAATACATTAAAAAACTTAGTAATATTTTAGGAGCATTCTCTAACGATATCGGTATAGATTTAGGGACAGCAACTACTTTGGTTTATCTTAAAGGAGAAGGTATTGTTCTTTGTGAACCATCGGTAGTGGCAATTCATAAGAATACAAGAGAAGTATGGGCTGTAGGAGAAGAAGCGAAAAAGATGTTAGGTAAAACACCGGGTAGTATTATTGCCATAAGACCAATGAAAGATGGGGTTATCGCTGATTTTGATGTTACAGAGAGTATGTTAAGGCATTTTATACATAAAGTCCATCCCCGAAAAGTTATTGTTGGACCAAGGGTAGTTATTGGTGTGCCTTCAGGGATTACAGAAGTAGAGAAACGAGCGGTTAAAGATTCAGCTATAAGAGCAGGAGCGAGAGAGGTTATCTTGGTAGAGGAGCCTATAGCCGCTGCTATTGGAGTAGGGTTACCTATAGCTGACCCCCAGGGGAATATGATTATTGATATAGGGGGAGGAACAACTGAGATAGCAGTTATATCTTTGGGAGGTATAGTGTATGTGCGTTCTATAAGAGTAGCTGGTGATGAAATGGATGAAGCAATAATTGAGCATATGAAAAAAACTTACAACTTAATGATTGGAGAACGCACAGCTGAGGAGATAAAGATAAAGAGAGGTTCGGCTTGGCCATTAGAAGAGGAATTAACCATGGAAGTGAGAGGTAGAGACCTTATTACAGGTTTGCCTAAATTTATGAAAGTTACCTCTGAGGAGATAAGGGATGCTTTAAAATTACCTTTGAAAGAAATAGTGGAAGCAGCTAAGGTTACCTTAGAGAGAACGCCTCCTGAATTAGCCGCCGACCTTATTGAACGAGGAATAGTTCTATGTGGAGGAGGTTCTCAGCTTAGAGGTTTAGATAAATTGATTTCTGAAGAGACAGGTTTAGCTTGTTTTACTACAGATGATCCTCTAACAGCGGTAGCATTGGGGACAGGTAAAATTCTTGAAGAAAGTAAGTTGTTAAAACAACTCTCCCTTGTATCTACATTCTAAATTTATTAAGTCCAAATATTTAGTCTACATATTTTTTACCTTTCTGGTAGTGTTTATCTATTATATTTCCGCAGAAGGCTTACGTTATTTTTATCTCTCTTTTACTAAGAACCTTATGTTCTCTTCTAAAAGATACTTAGAAGAATTTAATAAATTGAAGAGAGAAAATATTATGCTTTCCTTAGAACTCAATAGATTAAAATATTTGGAAGAAGAGAATGAGCAACTTAGGAGGATAATAAAATTTAAAGGAGAAAAAAAAATAGATTTAATTCCTATCCAAGTTATTGGTATAGAACCTTCTCGTTTTAGGAGAGTAGTTTTAGCAAGTATGGAGGGAGGTCAATTTATAAAAGAGAATATGTTTGTTATTGACTACAATGGTTACCTGATAGGTAAAGTTT
This sequence comes from Candidatus Omnitrophota bacterium, assembly GCA_023818995.1. GTDB lineage: Bacteria > Omnitrophota > Gorgyraeia > Duberdicusellales > 4484-171 > JAMWBQ01. Next base: position 5,408 of record JAMWDA010000003.1, on the reverse strand, counting down.
TAAGATTAAGGGGCAAATATATAGAGGTTATTCTTGTCAATGACCCAGATTTTACCACTACAGTAAAAGTTGGTAATTCCTTAGGTTTGTTAAAAGGGACATTGGGTGGTGCCATAAAGGTTTTCTATATAGATATAAGAGAGGATATCAAAGAAGGAGATTTAGTTTTAGCATCTTTTTATCAAAAGGGTATAGATTTGGTAATTGGTAAAGTTAAAAGTATTAACTATGATAGAAATAGTCTATCGTTAGATATAACCGTTGAGCCAGTTTCCAATATTTTATCTTCCTCAACCGTTTTCGTAGTTAAATAATTTTATAATAATGTACATATATTACAAGAAAATTATAATTTTTCTCTTTATCTTATCTTTTATGGATATTATCTTACCTTTATACATACCATTTTTTAATATAGAATTTATTCCTTTAGGCGTAATTTTTGTAGCTTATCACCTACCTTTTAAATTTGGTGTTGTAACGAGTTTGATTTTGGGCTTGGTAAGAGATGCTCTACTTTTTAGAAAGATACCCTTCTCCTGTTTTATCTTTCTTATTGTATTTTTGAGTATACGGTATTTATCCAATTATTTTAAATTTAAGAGGAAAGATTTCTCCCCCCACTTAGTTTCTACTATAGGATTGATTATCTATATAATTTTAAATAATTTATGGAACCAAGAATTATCTTTTTTATTCTATTTTAGTTTCCTTACTCACTCTTTTATTGTTCTATTCTTGTTTAATTACTTAAAAGGATGGATATTAAACTAATTAGGAATTTATCCCTGGGAGGATTGATAATTTTAGTTATAAGTTTATTCTATTATCAGGTTATCAAGGGGGATATGTATTTGAATCGTGCGCAAGCTAATTATATAAGGGTTGTATCTAAAGAAGCTATAAGAGGGACGATCCTTGACCGTAACTACGAAACTCTTGCTTACGATAGAGGAGCATTTAATATCGCGGTTATACCATATCAAATAAAAGATAACAAGGAGGAACTTTTTTCTAAAATTTCTCGGTTAGCAAAAGTTAAAAAAGAGACACTAACAATTAACTATAATAGGAATTTTAGGAGCCCATTCTACCCTGTAGATATTTTGATAGATATAGATAAAGAGAAGGCATTAGCTTTGAAAGAAGAGTTGGGAGAAGAAGTTATTATTGAAGAGATTCCTCAACGACATTATCCTTTTGGTAAAGAGTTAGCTCATATATTAGGTTATGTAAAAAGAGGAGTGAATGTTTCTAATAATTCTGATGTTTATGGGTACATTCCTTATCAACGTGTAGGATTAGCGGGAATAGAAAAATACTACAATAATTATTTAGCAGGTAGAGACGGAGGAGAGCTATTGGAGGTAGATGCTTTAGGGAAAATTGCAGGTTTTTTAGGAGCCAATCATCCCAAGAAAGGGAAAGATATAGTTTTAACTATTGATTTGAGGTTACAGAGAATTGCTTACCAACTGTTATCAGAATATAAAAGAGGGGTGATTATTGTAATGGACCCTCGGGATGGCCAGATACATGTTTTTTGTTCCCAACCTTCCTATGAGCCTAATCAGATTATGCGAGGAGTAGATTTTGATAGTATACTTAAAGCTGAGGATAACATTTTGCTTAATCGTGGCATACAAGCGAGATACCCTTTAGGTTCTGTTTTTAAACCCATTCTTAGTATTGCTGGTTTAGAAGAAAAAAAGATTACTTCTAACACTACGTTTATCTGCGAAGGAAGATATAGATTGGGTAATCTTTCTTTTGAATGCAGGTCAGCTCATGGTAAGCAGAACCTTATAGAAGCTCTTGCCCATTCCTGCAATGTTTATTTTTATAATGTAGGTGCGATTTTGGATATTGATAAAATAGCCAAATGGGCAAAAAAGTTTGGTTTAAATACCCTCACAGGTATAGATCTCCCTTATGAGAAAAGTGGCATAGTTCCTGACCAGCATTGGAAAATTACAAATATAAAATCCCCTTGGTTTAAAGGCGATACTTTGAATGTTTCTATTGGGCAAGGATATTTAGAAGCAACACCTTTAGAGGTGTTAGTAGCCATATCTGCTTTTGCTAATGGAGGATACTTAGTTAAACCTCATTTAGTTAAAGAAATAGAAGGTGAGAATATTTCTTTATCTCCTTCCAAATTTTTAGATCTCTCTTTATCTCATATAAATGAGGTTAAGAAGGGTTTAGAAGCAGTAGTATCGTGGAGTAATGGGACAGCACATTTATTAGATACTCTTAAATTATCTATTGCTGGTAAAACAGGAACTGCTCAAACTATAGGTAAATCTCATGGTTGGTTTGTAGGTTTTTTCCCTTCCTCTTCTCCCAAATATAGCATATGTGTGTTCTTGGAGAATGTTGGCTCAAGTTCAGAAGCAGTAAAGGTAGCTTATGATTTTTTAAAAGAAGCTAAAAACAAGGGTATTATTAGTCAAGAGGAGATAAAGAGATGAGATTTAATATAAGGTTATTTATCCTTTGTATAATTATACTTAACTGCCTTAGTTTAATCGCTCTTAATAGTAGTTTACATCAGGAGGGGGAGTTTAGTGGTAAGGAACAATTCTATAAACAGATAGTTTGGATATTTGTGTTTTGGATAGTTATACTGGTGTTTTATTTTATAAACTACAGAGTATATTTTAATTTAAGTTTTTATATATACATTTTGAGTATTATTTTTCTTTTAGGAGTTAAATTATGGGGGAAGGAAATTATGGGCGCGCAGAGATGGATTCCTTTAGGGGAGTTTAACTTCCAACCGTCGGAATTCTCTAAATTAGCAGTGATTATTTTAAGCGCAAGAATTCTTTCTTTAGATGTAAAGAGAGCTATATTCTTTAGAAAACTTATCCTCCCCCTCATACTGATTAGTATAAGTTTTATCTTAATATTCAAACAGCCAGATTTAGGGACAGCTATGCTTATTTTTCTTATATTCTTTATGATGAGTTTATCTTCGGATATAAAGAAAAGATACATTATTTATATGTTGATATTAGGATTAGTTTTGTTACCTTTAATCTGGGTCAAACTTGCTGATTACCAAAAGAAAAGAGTAATAGTTTTTTTAGACCCCAACGTTGACCCCTTAGGTGCAGGGTATACGATTATTCAATCAAAGATAGCTATAGGTTCGGGAAAGATTTTTGGGAAAGGATTTCTTGCTGGCACACAGAACCAGTTTAATTTCCTTCCCGAAAGGCATACAGATTTCATCTTCACCGTTATAGCTGAAGAATTTGGGTTGATAGGTTCTCTCTTCCTATTATGGATTTACGGGAACATTTTAAAAAATATTCTAAATAAAACAAGAGAGGTCAAAGATAACTTTGGACAATTTTTATGCATAGGAATATTCTCTTTACTATTTCTTCAAATATTTATAAATATAGGTATGACGATGGGTTTATTTCCTGTGGTAGGAATTCCTTTACCTTTCCTTAGTTACGGAGGGACACATCTTTTGATTACAGCAATTTCTTTAGGTATTTTTCTAAATATTGTTAAACAATGGTAGACTGGATAATTTTTAAAAAACCTCAAAGATATATTGGTAACGAGTGGAATGTAATAAAGAAAGACCATTACGGTAAGATAAAGATATGTTTGTGTTATCCCGACCTCTATGAGGTGGGGATGAGTAATTTGGGGATAAGGATAATCTATGCTTTATTTAATAGTTTTAGTAATGTTGTTTGTGAAAGAGCATTTATGCCTGACCAAGATTTTTGTGATTTTTTAAAAAGAAATAAGTTAACCCTTTTTTCTTTAGAGACGAAAACCCCCTTAAGCGATTTTGAGGTTTTAGGATTTAATTTTAACTACGAGTTAAATTATACTAATTTCTTAGCTATGCTCTCTTTAGGAGGTATAGAATTAAAATCAGCTTTTAGAAAAGACTTAATTGTTTTAGGAGGAGGAGTAGCTAACCCCGAAGGTTTAGCCGAATTCGTAGATGTATTTTTTCTGGGTGAATTTGAAGATATGGCATTTAAGTTTATAGATACGTTACAAAGGTATAAAGAGAAAGAGGAAAGACTAAGGGTATTAGCTGAGTATGAAGGATTCTATGTGCCAAAGTTTTATAATTTTTATTTAAAAGGTGATAAGTATATTTTTGAGAAAAAATATAGGTATGCAAAATTACCTATAAAAAGATTCTACGTAAAAGATATGGATAAAGTTTATGTGCCAACCAATTGGCTTACTCCTCATACAGAGATTGTTCATGACCGTGTTCAGGTAGAGATAGCCAGAGGTTGTCCTAACCGCTGTTTTTTTTGTCAGGCAAATCGTCTCTATTTCCCTTACCGGCAGAGGAGTGTAGATTGTATAATTGATATAATAAAGAGAACCTATGATAGTAGTGGATATGAGAATTTTTCTCTCTTGGCTCTTTCTGCATCAAATTACTCTAATATAGAAGAGTTAATCGATAAGGTTAGCGAGTATTTTGGTAAAGATAAGATAGGTATTTCTTTGCCTTCTTTGAGAATAGAGGATATCGTGGATAATCTTTATCGCTCTCTTACCAAATTAAAGAAGGTTTCTGCTACTTTTGCTATAGAGTCAGCTACTTCCCGATTACGAGAGAGAATAAATAAAAATATCGATATGAAAAAATTATGGGAGACAGCAAAGATTCTAAGAACTTTGAATTTACGGCATATAAAACTTTACTTTATGTTCGGTTTACCTTACGAGGAAGATGAAGATTTGATTGCTATGGGTAGATTCGTAAATGAAATTAGAAAGGAATCAAAACTGAGGATAAATTTAAGTATAAATACATTCATACCTAAGCCATTTTCTCATTTCCAAAATATGCCCATTGATAAGGAAGAGGAGATAGAAAGGAAGAGGAAGTTAATTTTAGAAAATATGCCTAAATACGGTATAAGAGTATCTTTTTCTAATCCTAAGAGAAGTGTTTTAGAGGCAATAATTTCGCGAGCAGATAGAAATTTATGTAAAGTTATTTTGCGAGCATTTAATCTGGGGGCATGCTTTGATTCTTATCCGGAAAAATTTAATTATAGAATTTGGGAAAGAGCGTTTATTGAGGAGAATATAGATAAGTATATATATCTGAATAATAAAAGAGATAATTTCAGCTGGTCTTATATATCTATTGAGAGTGATGGAGAAAAGAATATTTAAGGTATCAGTAACAGTTTACAAGAAAGATGATATGAGATATTTTTCTCAGTTAGACCTCACCAAGATTTTTGAACGCGCTTTACGGAGAGCAAAATTACCTTTGTATTTTACCCAAGGATTTAATTCTCGCCCAAAGATGAGTTTCTCAAAAGCATTAAAATTAGGATGTGAGGGAGAAGAAAAAGTTATTTTGTATTTTATTGAGAGAGTGGATGAGAAATTAT
>JAMWDA010000130.1 GCA_023818995.1 Candidatus Omnitrophota bacterium | reverse complement strand
GTTTATCTATAAATACGATTCTATCGTATAAACAGGATTTGATTAAATATATTAATTTCTTAAAGTCTTACGGTATAGAAAGTATTGGTAATATAAAGAAAGCAGATATTATCAATTTTATCTCCGCTTTTAGGAATAAAGTTTCTGCTGGGAGTATTTCTCGTTATGTATCTTCTATAAGGAGTTTTCATAGGTTCCTTTTGAGAGAGAAAGTTGTTGGTGTTGATCCTTCTGAGTTGATAGATTCTCCTAAATTAGAAAAAAAGATTCCCCAAGTTTTGAGTAGGAAAGAAGTGAGTAGACTTTTGGAAACACCTAATTTGAGTAATGTTCAGGGTATTAGAGATAAAGCTATCTTGGAGCTTATGTATGCTACGGGATTAAGAGTATCGGAGGTAGCTAATTTAAAAATAGGAGATATAAATTTGGATATAGGTTTTTTGAAATGCAGAGGTAAATCCTCTAAAGAAAGGATTGTTCCTTTGGGCAAGATAGCACAGGGTTTCTTAAGGGAGTATATAGAAAGGGCAAGGAATAAATTATCAAAGGATAAAGTTAGTGATACCCTTTTTTTAGCTCAAGGGGGAAGAGCTCTTACTCGCCAGAGTATATGGAAAATGATAAAGAAGATGGTAAAGAAAGCAAATATAAATAGAGCGGTTACCCCACATACTTTAAGACACTCGTTTGCTACGCATCTTTTGGAAGGAGGAGCAGATTTAAGAAGTGTGCAGGAGATGTTAGGACACGCTAATATAACTACTACTCAGATTTACACCCATATAAATATGTTTAGATTAAAAGAAATCCATAAACGGTTTCATCCCAGAGCTAAATAGTTTTAAATTTGAATATTATATGTTATTAAAAGAATTAGAAAAATTTCCTCAGGAAATAAAAAGTTTTATGAGAATAGCTTCTACCATAGCAGGTAAATTGGGGGTAAGAATTTATCTTGTGGGAGGAATTGTGCGAGATTTAATTATAAAGAGGAAGAGTTTCGATTACGATATTGTGGTTGAAGGCGATGGTATAGAATTTACTCAGCTAATTGCAGATTTTCTTAGGGTAAATTTTATTAAACACCAGACCTTTGGTACTGCTACTGTTTATTATAAAAATTATAAGATAGATGTGGCTACCTGCCGTAAAGAGTATTATTCTTGTTGGGGAGCTTTACCTAAAGTTACTCCCTCATCTTTGAGAGATGACCTGTATAGAAGAGATTTTACTATAAATGCTATGGCTATTGGTCTTAATAAAGATGATTATGGAGAACTCTTAGATTTTTATAATGGTTACAATGATTTAAAAAATGGTTTAATAAGAGTCCTTCACGATAGAAGTTTTCTTGATGACCCGACGAGGATATTTAGAGCAATAAGATTTGAGAAGAGGTTTGGTTTCCGTATAGAAGGTAGAACTTTAAAACTAATTAAACAGGCATTAGAAGAAGAAGCGATAAAATTTGTTGATGAGCAGAGAATACGTGATGAGATAGTATTGATATTGAAAGAAGATTATCCACCGAAGTATATAAGAAGGATAGACGAGTTAATAGGTTTTTCTTTTATAGATAAGGATTTAAAGTTGGATAAACAAGATTATATGTTATTTAGGCGCATTCACCGTGCTATAAAATTTTTTTATCAAAGGTTTCTTAAATACCACAAATTGCAGGAGTGGTTAATCTATCTTTTGGGAATAACGATTAAGCTTTCTAAAGAGAAGGTGGAAAGGTTCTGCAGTAACTTTGATTTTAGGAGAGGAGAGAAGAAAATATTGACAGAAATTTTTATTGAGAAAAGAACAATACATAGTTTAAAAAGAAAAGTTAAGATAAGGAAAATTATCAGTGTTTTGAAGCCAATGAGTTTTGAAGCAATAGTTTTTTTCTATGCGTATTTTAATAATAAACGTTTAAATAAAAACATATTGTACTTTTTAAATAATTTAGAAAAAATTAAAATTAATGTAAGAGGTAGCGACCTTGAAGCTATTAATTTAAAGCCAGCTAAAATTTATGGTAAGATATTAGAAGAACTTGTATATGTTAAGTTAGAAAAAAATTTGCTAACTAAAGAAGAAGAGTTAGAGGAAGCAAAGAAGATATTTAAAAGACTAATAAGAGCACATTCTAATTAATTTAGTGAGGAGGGTAATATGTTTGTTTTAGCTAATTTTCTTGGTGCTTTTGCCAATATTTTAGATATTGGACTTACGATTTTCTACTGGTTAATTATTATTCGTGCGATAATTAGTTGGGTAAATCCAGACCCTTATAATCCTTTAGTGCAGTTCTTATACAAGACAACCGAGCCAATACTCTCTTATATAAGAAGATATCTGCCTTTAGATTTTAGATTTGGTATAGATATATCTCCTATAATTGCTATTCTTCTCATTATATTTTTAAAGTCGTTTTTGGTAAAGACTATAATTGATATAGCATTAAGATTAAGGAATTTATGAACAACTTAACAAGGGCTAAAGAGCCGTTTAGGTTCTATACAAGATTGAATATATCAGAGTTAACGGGAATAAAAGCAGTTAACTTAGAGCAACTCTTGGAAGGGATAAGAGATGTTTCTGGTGCCTGTATTTATCATCATACTCATAGATTTTTACAGCAGCATCTGTATCTTTCTCCCGAACCACCTAACGATTTTTCCTACTGGATAAGAGAAATTTTAGGTGAGGATGAGTTAGCAGAAAAATTAGCCAGTATAGATATCCTTCAGTTTTCTACAATTCGTTCTTTAAGAGATAATATAATTTGTGTAATTAAAGAGTATCTAAAAGAGAACCCATTATCAAAATTAAAGTTTTCCTCTGAAGATGAATCCTTCCATTTTATTAAATCGAGAAGTTTTATTTTTCCTACAGGATATATTGCTTATGATTTAAAGGATTTTTTAGAAATATTGAAGAAGATAACCATAGATTCTATATATTTTCATATATTTGAAGCAAGGTTAAGATTAGAGAAAAAAAACAATGATTTCTCATTATGGATAGGAGAATCGTTGGGTAATCATAAGTTAGCTTTACAGCTTGAACGTGTAGATCCGTACACACGGACATTGGAAGATTTAAGGAAGACAATTGTTAATATCGTGGAGAAAGAGATATTTTGATTATGGCAAAGATTGATGATTATATACCCATAGTGGGAGAGCCTATAATCAGTGATTTAAGATTGCTTGCCCACAAATTAAAAAATAAAGCAATTCAGCATATAAACTCTACAGCTGTAGGAGGCGGTGTAGCAGAAATATTAAATCGTATGGTTCCTCTTTTAAGAGAGTTGGGAGTAGATACCCGTTGGGATGTTATAAAAGGGGGAGAGGATTTTTTTGAAGTAACTAAAAAATTTCATAATGCTCTTCACGGTAGAGTTGAAGATTTGATAGATAACGATTTTGAAATTTTTATGAGTAACAGTTTAAAAAATATAGAAGAAATCCCTATATACGGAGATATCGTTTTTATTCATGATCCCCAGCCGATAGTTTTGGTAAATAAAAAAAGTCAGAATAGGTGGATATGGCGTTGCCATGTTGATATTTCCAATCCTCAAAATAAGGTATGGGATTTTCTAAAAACATTTGTTATTAAATACGATGCTATTGTTTTTTCTTCACCTAATTTCTCTCAAAATTTACCTGTAAAACAGTATCTTATTTCTCCTTCTATAGACCCTTTAAGTGATAAAAATAAACCTTTATCTCAAGATGTTGTGGATAAAATTTTAGAAAAATTTAATATTCCTAAAGATAAACCAATCATAACTCAGATTTCTCGTTTTGATAGACTAAAAGACCCTCTGGGAGTAATTTATGCTTACCGTCTGGTAAAAAAGTATAACGACTGTTGTTTAGTTTTAGCAGGTGGTATGGCGAGTGATGATCCCGAAGCAATTAAATGTTGGGAGGAGGTAAAAGAATCAGCTAATAAAGACCCAGATATTCATATTCTTTTATTACCTCACGATGATATAGTTGTAAATGCTTTACAAAGAGCTTCCACGGTAATTGTACAAAAATCTATAAAAGAAGGTTTCGGATTAACTGTGGCTGAGGCTCTTTGGAAAGCTAAACCCGTTGTAGCTTCAAATGTTGGGGGTATTCCCCTACAGATAAAACATAAATATTCTGGGCTATTATGCCATTCTATTGAAGGAGCAGCTTTTGCTATAAAGCAGTTACTAAATAGTCCGGATTATGCTAAGAAGTTAGGAGAAAATGGTAGAGAGCATATAAGAAATAATTTTCTAATTACCCGTCATTTAAGGGATTATATGCTTTTATTCCTTTCTCTTTATTATTCAGACGATGTTGTCTATTTATAGATAATATAAATTATAGAAGATTTCCTTGTAATCGCAATATAATAATTTCATATTCTGGCAAAGTAGAAATTTCATATTCTAAAACCTAAGGGATGCTATAATACCCTCCAGAAAGGAGGGTATTATGAGCCAGATAGAAATTATTATGTTGAC
>JAMWDA010000129.1 GCA_023818995.1 Candidatus Omnitrophota bacterium | reverse complement strand
GTGGAGGTGCTATTCAGATGAATTGGATTGAGCCCTCTCTATCTGATGAAGGTGATGGATTCATTGAAGGTGGCAGTAAGAGGATAACGTTGATTAAGAATGTTCTTTCTAAATTTGGGTTTGATTTAGAATCCGAAGATTATTTTGCACGTTTGGATAAAGATACTATCCATATAGGAGAGAATATTAGTATCGCGGATTTATTTATCAGATTAATTAGTATGCTTAGTAAATTTAGGGGGTTAGATCAGGACTTCCATTCTTTAATTTTCTTTGGGTATCCCAAAAATGAAGAAGCAATAAATAAAATAATAGAACAATGGTCAGAACATATATTGTGGGGAAGATTCTTCTTGAAAGCTATTTGTGCTTATAATTGGAATAAGAATGAGACTAAGATAATAACATCCGAAGGGAATTGGCGAGGAGAAGGAGACTATACTGATAAAATCATAGACATATATAATAAGTTCTCTCCTATTATCAAAGATATTATAAATAAAGAATTAAAACGATTGAATGAAGAGTTTAGAATTGATGATTTTAATCCCAACGTATTTGAACTTATACCTGAAGAGAAACCTTTCGGTCAGATTGTTATTGATTACTATCTTAATCAACCTATTAAAGAAGCTTTAAATAATAATATATTGGTAATAGATGAAGATGGGGTTCTGCATAAGAATCCTAATTACCAGTTGTTACCTAGCATAAGAACTTTAGTGAGGATTTTAGATAGAGAAGATAATTTATCTTCTTGGAATAGATGCGCTTATAATATTGCCCAGATATCAGATTTTACCAATTTTCGCTGGGTAGGTAAAATAGGTAGGTATGATATAGAAAAAGGAACTTTTTATTTAAATGATGGTAAAAGTTTGACTGTGTATATATTTAGGGATTTTAAAACTAATAAAATAGATTTAGCAATACCTCTTAGAGGAAGATATATAGAATGTAATAATATTAGTAGGGCGGAAATATTAGAGAAATTGTCTAAGGAAGATTCTATAGAACCAACTAATTTAATAAATAAATATGAAGAATTCTTCTCCCTCTTATCAGAAAATGGTTACCCTATATTTGAAGGAACTGAACACCCATCACGAGAAGATGTTAGGCGTATTCAATGTAATTTTAAGAAAAATATCATCCCCCAGATATATACGGGAATTGCTTTAACTGGTTTGCCTATTGTTCAAGGTTGTGTTTCCGGTAAGGCTATATTTAAAGATAATGTGACTGAACCAAAGGACTGTAGGGATAAAATATTAGTAGTCGGTTCTGTCAACCCAGATGATATAGCCTATCTCAAAGAATGCAAAGGTATAGTGGTGAGATATGGCAGTGCTCTCGCTCATATTTTTATTATTGCCCACGGACTAAATAAGCCGGTAGTTATACTTAATAATTTACCTTCTAAAGGATGGAATATCAAGTATGAGACTTTTGAGGAAGAATTAGGTATTTATAAAGGTGTTGCTTACTTTTATAGGAAAAAAAGAAGATTTGAAAGTATTACTTTAGAATTAGACGATGTAGTAAGGGTTAATGGATGGCAAGGTAAAGCATATGTTTTTAAAAATGAACAAATAAAAAATATAGTTGATTTATTAGATAAGTTAATAGATGGAAAGATTAATATAGAAAGTTTCGTTGATTTTATTAAGAATATAAAAGATATAGAAGTGATTAAATTCTTACTTTTTGAATTGTTAGTAAATAGAGTATTTAAAAATATCCCTGAAGAAGAAAACATAATTATAAATATCCTAAATGCTATTGAGGAAAATGTGTATTTAAATAAAGATGAAATAGATACGTACCTTAGACATACAGGGGAAAACCTAAGTTGTTATCTGGATGAATATATAGAAAAATTAAAAAAAGATATAGAAGAAAAAACTATTTGTATAACAAATATTTATGAGTATCTTTATCGTATAAATGAAGATTTAGAGAGTGTTAGGTTTGTATACCGTATTGCTTCATTGAATGGTATTAGTAAATTTGATGAGATTAGAAGAGAAGTTTACAAAATTGTTTATTTAAAACTCGCCTTGTTTAAGGAAGATATAAGAAAAGAATTAGAGAGTATATACCGTGTAGAAGGATTGAATTTATTACCCCTATTAGCTTTAAAGAATAAATTAGAAATATCTGGAATCAACCATTCTAATTATATTAGTAAAGTAGTAAATAAATTAGAAGAATTTAAACAACATATAGATAAAGAGAAAAAATTGTTGCTCATAGAAGAAGTAACATCGGAAGTTTATGACCATTTAAGTCCCAAGGCATCAAAATTAGGTGATCTAATGCTATTGTTAAAAGATAGCGATTTTAAAGTTCCCGAAGGATTTATATTCACTTCAAAGTGTTATAGAGAATTTATTGATAACTACAGATTTGACAATACCTCTTTAGAGAAGAAGATAAAAGAAATAATATCACGTAAAGATAAAACTCTTAAAGAAATCGTAGAAGAAATAAAAGCGTTGTTTATACATCCCTTAGCTAAGGAATTGTTTAAGGATCTTTTTAGCAAAGAGATAGAGGAAGTTTTGAAATTATTAGGTGAAGATACTCCTAAAATAGTAAGAAGCGCCGCATTAAACACAGAGGACCAGAGAGAGCGTTCTTTTGCTGGTATGTACGAAAGTATTTCTTGGATATTTACCCGAGAAAGATTAATAGAAGCTATTTTAAACGTTTGGGCATCTTTATTTAATGAGAAAGTAATTGAATATTTAAATTATAATTTGGAAGATATTAAAAATATAGAAGACTATGTAGAAAATGCCTCTATGGATGTAATTATTCAAAAGATGATTAATTCTTCTAAAAGCGCGATTATTTTTTCTATAGATATTGCCGATGATGATCTGTTTTCGGTATTAATTTGTGCCGGGTGGGGATTAGGAGAGGGCATAGAAAGATACAGTCAAGATACTGATAGAATTACTTATGATAAGAGGACGGGGAGAATAAAGACAGTTATTGGTTATAAGAATAAGAAGGTAATAGGTAATATTAATTCTAAACTTAAAGAATTTGTTGATGTGGAAGATAGTATGAAAGATAAAGAAGTTTTTAATAATGAAGAAATAGAAGAGATTGTTAGAGTGACAGAATTAATTGAGCAATACTATTGTTATCCTGTGAATATTGAGATAGCTATTGAGGGGGATAAAAAATACTGTATTCAAGTAAGAGATATTACGGACTTACATATTGTGGAAGGGAATAAAATATATCAAGAAATGAGAGAAAAATTTTCTGAGGTAGATAAAGAAGATTTAAACTCCCTATTGGGTAATATCTTTGAAGATAGAAATATAAATTGGCTAACGAATGGTTTATTTGTAGGTTCAATACCTATTCATGAGTTGGGTCATCTGGCTTTAAGTAAATTACAGCATATAGATGTGGAATTTAGGCTTAAGGATTTATTTAAAGGAAAAATTGGTGTTTGGCGTGCACCTCCTTTAGTTAGATTGGCAGGGATTTTAACAAATTTAGTTATCGGCGGTTTATCTTTATTATTCCTCCTTAATTTTAATCTACCCTTATATATTAGCCTACCTTTATTTTACCTCTTTATTACCAATATTATTCAATTTATTTTAGAGCCAGTTTTTTCTTTAATTTTGAAGAAAGGCGATCTTTACGAAGCGATAAAGTTTAAGGATTGTTATAGAGGAATAAGCAAAGAATTTGGTAAAAGTATAGAGAAGAAAGGAGTTATTATTACTTTTCCTTTCGTTTTTACCCCGTTAATGGGGATAAATAATTTTATTCTTAATCATCGGATAGAATGGTTGATCGTTGGGATAGCAATTACTTTATTCTTGAGTTTAGGTATTTCTATTTTTGCAAACAAGAAAGCAAGATTATTTAAGGAATACTTTTGGTTTAGGGATGCTTATGATATTGTGCGTGAGCTTTTCTATGAGAAAAACTCTATAGAATTTATTGTTAAGTTACTTGGTTCAAGAAATCCTGAAAAAAAGGAAGTGGTCAAAGATATATTAAAGAGATTTGCTAGTATAGAAATAAAAGATATCCGCTCTAAACCATATTCTGCCTATAAAAAATCAGCAGCACAATTTTTGGTTTCTCTGTATGATTTAATTGAGAGTCAATTAACTGAAGAAGAGAGAAAAAATAGAATAGATAAACTAATAGATACTTTATACAAAGGTTATGGAAGAGATTTTATAGAATTAGCCTTAAAGATTAAAGATAAAGCTATTAAAGAAGCTACACTTATTGTAATTGCTGAATTTTTAAAAACCTCTAAGAATGAAGTTGTTAATGAAATTTTGTCTGGATTAGTAAAAAGATATGCAAAACATCTTCTTGTCTCCTCTTTATTTAATCTTCGTAAACTTTATTTTAAGTATCCTCATTTAGTTGCCTATCTTCTTGCTCCTTTATTAGAGAATCTATTCTTTAGTTTACCGGCTATATTTATCCTTTGGTTTTTGCCTCATCTATGGTCGATTTTGGCAGTTAGTTTAGCAATATTTATTCTCTGCTCTTATCTTG
>JAMWDA010000128.1 GCA_023818995.1 Candidatus Omnitrophota bacterium | reverse complement strand
AAATAACTACCCCTCTTACCAAGAAGGGGCTCCACCTACAAGTTCTTCTAGTTTATCCACCAAAAAAGCCCCTGGAACACCTTCTTTGACTAATGAAGAGGAGAAAGAGTTAAGAGAGTTATTTGAAGAATTAAATAGAGATGGTAAAACTCAGATAATAAAATATTCGAATCAAAAAACTCTATTAGAAGAAGTAATTACTTTATTACGAGAATTCTTAGGTATAGATGATAAAGACTATGATAAGAGAAAAAACATCTGGAACACACTTAAAAGAAACGAGTTAGCCTCTCCACCTCTTCTTTGGTGAGAACGACTTATATTTTATCTTATTTCAGATAAAATCTGTCTTGCTATAGATAACTTAGGAGAAGAATATCTCTATCCACGTAGAGAACCAGAGGCTTTTGGTATGGGAGTGCTTTCTGTATTAGAAACTGATGAGAAAAATAAATGTGTCTATATCCATATTCCTCAAGCTGCCTTTGATTATTTTAAGAATCAAGGGGTATTAAAATATGCGCTTTCCCAGATAATTATCCATGAGTGGTCAGAGCATTTTTCCACTTCTTACAAAGGTATATCACCACATAAGTTTGGCACAATTATGGAGATGTTTTTCTTAAGTGATAGAGTAAAAAATTTGGGAATAAGTGACATCAGTTACTTCTTCTTAGAGGTGGCAGCTAAGAAAAATAATTTAGATTACTTAAGATACGTAATTGATACCTATGATATTGTTTTAGATCCTACTTTGGGGAAATTTTATGAGGCGATATTTGATATAGCCAGCAACAATAATCTAAACCTAGATAGACCAAGGCTTCCTTTATATCCTTTTCAATTCCACAAACATCTTTTGGCTAATGAGGCACCTTTTACTGCTGATGCTACTGAAGAAGAGGTAGATGCTCTATATAGCAAATACAATTCTATAAAATCTAGCCAAATAATAAATGACAAAGAATTCTATGACCGAATTACTGGTTTTATCTCCCGTTATAACATTGGAGGTCTCTTTACTGGTTTAATTGACAAATTAAATCAAGGGAAGATGTATTTTGTAATTGACAAATTAGATACATACTTTTATCCACGTAAAAACCAACACTTAGGGATACTTAGCTTTATCTATGAGAATCCTCAAGGAGAATATGAAATCCATCTTACCTCTAAAACCTGGGAACAAATAAGAAGGAGAAAGAATAAATCTGAATTCTTAGTTCAACTATTAGTCTACTTCTATGTGGATAATTTCTTTCCTCATCTTAAAGGCATCTCAAGACATTCTTGGGCAGGTCTGTGGATGTTACATTTTGTTTCTCAAGAGGCAAAGAGAAAAGGAGTAAGTGACGTAGACCTTTATTACTTAGAGAAGGCAAAAGAAGAGAAAAACTTAAGATATCTTTATCTTTTAGGCCGTTATGCAGTTTATAAAGATCCTCAAGGAAGATTTAAAGAAGCAGTTTATGAAGTATTAGAAGAATTAGAAAGCCAAGGGACAGACATGACCCCTCAGAATTTCTTAGAGGCACTGGCTTATTACCGTTATCTATTTGAGAGAAAGTTTAGTAATATAGATTATGAAAGTGGCCGAATAAATGAAATTAGTAAAATAATTGTACAAAAAATTCAAAAGTTCTTTATGGTATATTCTCAAAAATTATTAGTTCACAATTTGGGAAGGTATCTAAAATTACTAAATAAATTTAGAGCCAAATTTATAAAAGATACCCTTATGCGAGAATATACTCCTGAAGAGAAGAAAGAGATGAAAGAGCTGAGAAGAAAAATTCGAAACGAGAAAGAACAACGTAACCAGCACCGTGCCAATAAAGATAGTTTAGAATTTATTAAAAACCACAATGGAATAATCGACCTTCTTTCTTACCAGTTATCAGAGATATCTTCTCAACCAATTAATGAAAGGTTATTAGAAGAGGTAAAAAGAATTAAATCCCAGGATCCTGGAAGGTTAATTCTCATTGGTCTTTATGGCCCTACTTCTACAGGAAAGAGCACCCTTACTGATTTTATTATTGAGAAGATGGCAGAATTTTTTGATGATATAGAGACTGATACAAAAGGTAATCCTGTAAGAGATAGTAGAGGAAGATCTAAGCCTTTGGGTAGAAAAGTTAATTCCTTAAGTTCTGATAGTTACCTTCATCCAGGAGATGGCTTTCGATATAAGAGAATTGACAAGAAGAGAATAAATTTCATTACGGGTCAAGGTATATACGATTTAGAGAGATTCTTAACTGCTATTCGAGATTTAAAAGCAAGAAGGAAGATCTTTACCAAGCCAGATCCTCACTTTAAATCCACTACCACCTATAGAGAGATAGATGGTAAAGATTTAGAAGTTTTAGTATTAGACCTTACCTGTTTAGGTATAAACGAAGAGATTGCCCGTCAAATAGATATTCTTATACCTATTGTCTTCTGGGATGATTTAGTGCGTTTAGAAAGAAGATTAGAGCGAGATACACGGCCTAAGGAAGAAGATGGAGATAGGGCGGTAAGTGAAGATTATGTAATAGGAGAGTTTGTAGAAAAGCAATACGAAGAAGTATGGGATTATATGAGATTTATCTTATTAGAATATGCAGATATGATTTGGGTTCAGGACAAGAATATCCTCTACAAAAAAACCTATACTCCTAAATCTGAAGATGAAGTTTATCCTTTAGCTCTATTAGCCAAAGAATACTCTGAAATCTACTCCACATCTCCTCATCTGATGGATAATATCAGTGTCGACTGTCAAGTTGAAGGAGATACTGTTGTAAGGATGAATATTCCTGTTCCGATTACTGAGAATAAAGAAGTAAAAAGAAGGTATCTTTTTGCAAGAATATTTAATCTTATTGTCACAGATAGTCCTTGGAGTATTGTAATCTATGCCCCCAAGTCTCTTATGGACATACTTAAAGATATAAAAGAAAGTTTATTTACTTCTTATCCTGAAATATTCGAGATAGTCAAAAGGATGCACAATAATCTTCCTTTAAGTATACAGATAAAAGACTTAGCGGAATTACCTAAAGATATGCCTACCAAGCAAATTCTTTATGAAAAGGCAGTCCAATCTGCTCAAAGCAAGATAAAAGAAATCCTCAGCCGGATTAAAGAAATTCCTGCTAGAAGAGTAGCTTTAGGTATTGATGTAGGAGGAACAGATGTAAAACTTGTAGTTATTGATGAAGAAGGTAGAGTCCTTTTTGACAGAGAGCATGTCTGGAGAACAAAGCCTGAAGCGTTTACAAGATTTGAGATGTTTAAAGAAACATTAGAGATACTCAGCCTTTTTGCTCTACTTAAAGTTAGTTTAGATAAAGAACCATCTCTTGGAGAACAACATCCAGATCTAAAAAAGCAGATAGAAGATATCTATAAACGATTCAAAGACCAAGCTTCCTTAGAAGAAATAGATAGGGTAATAAAAGATGCAGAACAAAAAGGTATAAAGATATTGGTGCCTTCTTCCATAGGTATAAGTTTTCCGGATATAGTAAGTAAGGACAAGATAATAGGAGGCTTAACCTCAAAGACAAGGAAACTAAGAGAAATGCATACTCAAAAAGGTAAGTTAATGGATAGTTATTGGCAAGGATTCAATGAGTGGATAAAGCCATTGGGGGATTTACTCTCTAAAGCTCTTCAAGAACGTCTAAGTTCGGATGAAGAAATATCTACGGCAGTAGTAAATGATGGAAGACCTCTTTCTCTATGGATAGCTAGCCTTATCAAAGAGGGCAACATCCTAAATCTCAGTATGGGAACAAGTTTAGCAGGTGGCTTAGTAGATACGTATGGCAGAATTCCTTCCGGAATGTTTAATGTAAGTTATCTAGTTGTTTTTATTGGACCAGAAGATAAATTAACCGAATACAAACATAGAGAATTTAATATCTATGGAGCTGCTCAAATACTCTCACAGAGAATAGTCTTTAGTTTGGCACATAAAAAAGGTATATTAGCCAAAGATCTTAAAGGTAAAGAATCAGAAGTATTGGAATTTTTACAACTTCGTTTAATTGAATCCTATGAGGCAGAAAGCATAGAAGAACAATTAAAACAAGAAGGTATACTTTTAACTCTACCTGCTCCTTATCAGGTAAGAGAAATCTTTGAGGAAGTAGGTAGGTTAACTGCTTTTGTAGCAGCCACTATTTACTATAGCGAAGCATTAAATATTTTCAATCGTCTTGTTTTGGCGGGTAGGGTAGTTAGAGGTTTAGGAGGTAAAATTATTATAGAGACTGCTCAGAAAGTATGGGAGGAGCTATTCTATGAACAGATAGGTTCTCTTTTTATTGATAGGGCCTCTGATTTTCAGGCAATCGCTGGTTTAGATGCTACTGTAGATCTGGAAGCAATTGCTCAAGCAGTGGGAATAGTTTATATAGGGAATATTAAGAGATTACCACAAGACCCAAGTCGTCCACTTCCTAATCAAGAAATGCCTTCAAGAGAAGAAATCCTAAAAGAAATAAATCGCCACAACATCAATGAATTCCCAGAATTAACCCCAGAAACAGAAGAACTCCA
>JAMWDA010000127.1 GCA_023818995.1 Candidatus Omnitrophota bacterium | reverse complement strand
TAAACTAATAATTTTAAATAATAATAAAAAAATTTTCTTTGATCATAAAGATTTTAAAACACCTTTTAAGATATCTAAATATTAGGTAGATGTGAAAGTTTTTGAAGATGCTGTTATAAAAGAATTGGAAGAAGGAATAAAAAGTGAATGCGATTTTTTAATTATAGATGAGATAGGTAAGATGGAGCTAATCTCAGAAAAATTTAAAGAAATTTGTCTACGCGCTTTCCATTATAAAAATATAATAGCTACTATCCCTATGCAAAATATCCCTTATATAAAATATATACAAGAACAAAAAGATTTATGTGTTGTGGAATTAAAAAGAGAAAACTTTTTAGAAGTAAAAGAATATCTAAAGATGGGGCTCAAAATTTGGGACATAGAAAGAATAAGACAATTAGAACAAAAAGCTTACCAATTAGGACTAACCGAAAGAATCCTCATAGAGAATGCTTCCACGAATATGCTAAATATTATAGAGAAACTTGATTTGGGTAAATCGGTTTTAATCGTTGCCGGTAGAGGCAACAATGGAGCAGACGTTTTAAGCTGCGCAAGAAAAATGATAGCAAGAGGATTTCTTTTGGACATATTGTTATTAGTAGAAAAACCGCCTAACGAAGAGTGTAGTTTCCAAATAGATGTTTTACAAAAACTTAATGTAAATATTAATTTTATTAAGGAAATTGGCGAGTTAAGTTTATTGAGTAAACTATTAGAAAGAAAAGATTTTGTTTTAGATGGACTCTTAGGTATAGGTGTAAAAGGAGAAGTTTCTCCTTTAATTAAACATGTTATTGAAAGAATAAACGAAAGTAGAAAAATTGTAGTTAGCTGTGATATACCCTCAGGACTTGATCCGCAAACGGGCAAAATTTTAGGTGAAGCTATAAAATCTACTTTCACAATTACATTCATTGCTCCTAAAAAGGGTTTTTTTCTTAACGAGGGGCCAAATATTTGTGGTAAAATACATCTAACTGATATAGGTATTCCTATATAGATATGGAAGAAAAAATTACTTTAAACCATGGTAATGGCACAAAAGCTAGTTACGAACTTATAAGAGAACTGTTTCTTCCTAAACTATCTAATCCAATCTTAGAAGAGTTATCCGATGGAGCTGATATTGGAGAATATGTATTCAGCTGTGATGCTTTTACTGTATCTCCCCTTATCTTCCCTTCTTCAGATATAGGTAAACTTTCAGTTTTCGGAACGGTAAATGACATATGTGTAAGCGCAGCTATACCATTATACTTAAGTCTCTCTATAATTGTAGAAGAAGGATTCTATAAAAAAGATTTAGAAAAAATTATTGATTCTATAAGCTTAGCCGCTAAAATATCAAAAGTTAAAATAGTTACAGGCGACTTTAAAGTAGTGGAAAGGAGAAAAATTGATAAAATATTCATCATCACTTCAGGGATAGGTAAAAGAATAAAAAAAGCAAACCCATCGATGAGAAAAATTAAAGTTAAAGACAAAATTATCGTTACCGGTCCTATAGCTGAACATGGAACAGCGGTATTATTGACACGCAATAAAATTTTTAATACTCACATAAAAAGTGATTGTAGCAGCCTGAGGGATATACTCATCCCTCTCTGGGAAAAATTTCCCCAGATAAAATTTATGCGCGATCCTACGAGGGGAGGTTTAGCAAGCGTGCTTAACGAAATATCTTTAGCAAGTAAACTGGGTATAAGAATATTTGAAGAAAAAGTTCCCATTAAGAAAGATGTAGAGAGTGCCTGTGAAATATTGGGCATTGACCCTTACTATCTTGCTAGTGAAGGGCAAGCTATAATTATTGCTGAAAGAAATACAGCAAAAGATATTTTAAAATTTCTAAAAAATAGCGGTTATAAAGAAGCAGAAATTATCGGAGAAATATCATCTAAAATTAAAGGAGTAGTAGTAAAAACTATAACAGGAGGGGAAAGAATATTAGATTTTAGCTATTCTCTGACTATTCCGCGTATATGTTAACAAAAAACATTCAAACTCCTAAAAATGTACGAAGAAAGATTCTACCGCTACTATTACTCTAAAAAAGAATACAACTTAGATATAAGCTATAAAGAAAGTGACCTTTATATAGTATCGGACAAACCATTAGAAGAAAACATTACCCTAAAGATATTAGTTAAATACTACAATCAGATTAAAGAGTATATAAAAAAGAATCCTTATTTTCTTACCTCTCTCTCCCCTCTCCCTGTAGACGAACAAGCCTCACCTATAATAAAAGATATGCTTTTGGCAGGTAAAATAGCTGGAGTCGGACCCTTTGCTTCTGTGGCAGGAGCAATGTCTTTTTATGTAGGTAAAGAACTACTCAACTTCTGTAACCAAATAATTATAGAGAACGGCGGAGATGTATTTCTTAAGATAGATACAGACAGAAACATTGGAGTATATTTAGGAGATAATTTTAATCCTAAGAATTTAACTATAAAAGTCAGCAAACGTCACACTCCATTTGGTATATGTAGTTCTTCAGCAAAAATTGGTCATAGCCTTAACTTTGGTTGCGTAGACCTTCTTACTGTAATAAGCAAGGACGTAATTGTAGCCGATGCCTTAGCCACCGCTTACTCTAACGAAATAAAGAGAGAAAAGGATGTGAAAAAGATATTGAACCAAGCTCGCCAAAATCCTTACGTGGATGGAATAATTGTAGCTATCAGTGGTAAACTCTTTCTCTGGGGGGACATAGAATTAATTTAGCTATAAAAGAGTAGTTTGAAAATCGGTGGGGATAAATACCCTATCCCCTAATATTTTCAATTCCTTATTAATTGTTCTCATCTCCCTATAAGAACTTTCAAGAAAATGAATGGGGATAATTTTTTTAATATTTGTAGATAAAAAAACTCTTGCCAGAGTAAAAGAGTCGGTATGCACCCTATACAGTTGAGGGTGCTTATTAAAAAACACAGAAGAAGCAGTGCAATCGTGAATAAGGCAATAACAATCTTTGCTATTTTCTAATATATTCTTAGAAATTGCCGTATCTGAACTATAAAGAACAGATTTATCTTTGAAATTAAAGCTTACTCCAAAGGATTCCCTAACATGCTTATTTCTCACCGCCTTTATCTTTATTCCCTCCACATCATAAAAAAACTCCTTAGAAAATACATTAACGTATTTTAATTGGGGGAAATTTTTACCATTCAATTTAAATAAAACTACTAATTTTCTTACCAAATCATTAGTATGATTATTACTAAATATGGTTATCTTACTATTAGAGTAAAGTAAACAATGGATTAAACTTACTATGCCGTAAGTATGATCGGGATGATGATGAGTTAAAATAACTTTATCAATCTTTCTAAAATCAACGTTAACCCTTTTTAACTTCTGCACAACTGCTCCCGGACAATCCACAAGAAAATAACCCTTTCCGTAAACAAACAATAGTGAGGTATTATCTCTAATCTTAGAAGGGACACTTGCGGAAGTGCCTAAAAATATTATCTTGGGCTTGTTCATTTACTTTTTTAAGTTACCTCTTCCAAATTCCACAAGAAAGCTTTTATGCCTTCTCTTCCTAATTTCTTTCTTAACTCTTTTATACATAAAATCAAACCTTTACTATCTTTATCCTCTATAGAAATAAAAAGAAGATTATTCCTACCCGGCCATATATCGTTACCCAAATGTGCTCCTGAAGTATTACCCTTACCGAATATTCCTTTTATTTTTGTATAATTCTTTAAGGTGCAACTATCTAAAATCTCCATCACCTCCTCATCGATTGCTTCATTGTATGCTATCATTACCATTTTCATCTCTTTTCCCTCCCGTTTTTAATCCTTGTTTCAAAAACAGCGTATAAAGTTGGAACAAATATCAAAGTAATTAGAGTAGATACTGTTAACCCTCCTATCATAGTAATACCTAAAGGTTGCCATATTTCCGAACCTTCTCCTTGAGAAAGAGCTAAGGGCATTAAACCTGCTAAAGTTGTAATTGTGGTCATAAGAACAGGACGCAATCTATCTTTACCTCCTAAAGCTACAGCTGTTAACAAAGGTAAACCTCTTGCTCGCAATATATTTATATAACTAATTAGAACAATTGCATTATTAACCACAATGCCGGTAAGCATAATTATTCCTAAGAAAGATATAACACTTAAAGTAGTATGAGTTAAAATAAATGCCCAAATTACTCCTGTAAAAGTAAAAGGCACAGCAAACATAACGATAAAAGGGTCAATAAAGGATTCAAACTGTGCAGCCATTACCATATAAACTAAACATATCCCTAAAATCAAAAGAATAGTTAAATCACGAAATGCAGACCTTTGTTCTTCTGCTTCCCCACCAAAATTTATCACGATATCCGAAGGGATGGTAAGTTTACTAATCCCTTCTTTAATATCTTCTATAACCTTTCCCATAGAACGTTTGTAAGTATTACACTCAACTCTTACCACTCTCTCTCTATTCTTACGTTCTATCTCTACAGGACCACTGACCTCATAAACTTTAGCGATATTAATTAACTTAATTTGTTTACCGGCATAAGGGGAAACTATAGAT
>JAMWDA010000126.1 GCA_023818995.1 Candidatus Omnitrophota bacterium | reverse complement strand
CTTATTCGTGAGGAGCCAACAAATATATTTCAGAAGAATACCTCTACGCTTCCTTTAGATTTAATGGAAAGATTTAGTATTCCTTCGGTTATTATCCCCAATAAAGAGGAACTTAATTATTTTAAAGTGCGCA
This sequence comes from Candidatus Omnitrophota bacterium, assembly GCA_023818995.1. Classification (GTDB taxonomy): domain Bacteria; phylum Omnitrophota; class Gorgyraeia; order Duberdicusellales; family 4484-171; genus JAMWBQ01. The sequence continues at coordinate 4,466 of JAMWDA010000126.1, read as the reverse complement.
TAATGGGTGTAGAAAAAAAATTTATTACCAATTCAGCTAATCAAATGATCTTAGAGGATGGGGAAACCTTAGAGATACATAAAAAATTCCCTAAAAGAATAGTATCTTTGCCTATAGAAGAGAACAATTTCAAAGAATACTTAGAAGAGGATAGTTTTATTAAATTTAGGGGCACGCAGATAGAGATAATTGCTAAAGAAATTATGGGTAAAGAGAATAATGCTTTTAATATTGTAAAACTATTTTTAGAATGGTTGGATAAGAATATAGAAAAAGTCCCTACTTTTTCTTTACTCAACTCTTTAGATGTGCTAAACCTTAGACGAGGTGATTGTGGAGAATTAAGTGCCCTGTTAGTGGGTTTTTTAAGGAGTGTATGTATACCCTCTTATGTGAATATTGGTGTAGTGTATTATGAAGGTAGATTCTTTTACCATGCTTGGGTCTCTGCTTTTGTAGGAGAATGGATAGATATTGACCCAGCATTAAATCAAGTTATCGCTGATCCTACACATATTGTGTTGTGTAAAGGTTTAGATGGACAATTTGAGCTATTTAAAATTATTGATAAACTACAAATAGAAGTGTTAGAGTACAGGTAAGAATTTAAAATATACAGAAACTCGTTGAGATTAAGAGGGATTATATGTTTATAGTGAGGGTAGAAAATTTATATAAGAGATTTAATGAGCATTGGGTGGTAGATAATTTAAATTTATCTATTAGAGAAGGTGAGTTTTATTGTTTGCTCGGTCCTAATGGCGCTGGTAAAACAACTACTCTTAAATTACTCGTTGGCTTACTAAAACCAAATAAAGGGAAAATCTATATTGGAGGCTTTTCTCTTGATACTATGGCTGAGCAAGCAAAAAAACTGGTAGGATTTATTCCCGATACACCCTTTCTTTACGAAAACCTTACCGCTATAGAATTCTTAGAGTTTATTGGCACAATTTTTTATATAGATAAAGAGATACTTAAAGAAAGGATAAACTTCTATTTGGATGTATTTGGTTTAAAAGAGACGAAGAATACCCTGTTAAGAGATTATTCCCATGGTATGCGTCAGAGAATTATCTATATTGCTAATTTAATTCATAAACCAAAAGTTCTTTTGGTAGATGAGCCTTTGGTTGGTCTCGATCCTCAGGGGATAAATTTAATAAAGAGAGTATTGAAAGAGAAAACTAAAGAGGGTATGGCAATTATTATGAGCACGCATATTTTACAGATTGCCGAACAATTAGCCGATAGATTAGGTATAATGGATAAAGGTAAACTAATTGTGGAGGGTAGTTTAGAGGAGTTAAAGAAGAAAATAAAAGAAGGCTCTTTAGAGGATATCTTCTTTATGCTCACTCAAAGATAAAAATAGGACAACATGTATATTTTTGTTTGGGTAAGAATTAGATCTTTAAAGAATATCCTTAAGGATTATTTTCACCATCGCAATTTCTCTTTTTTTATTATAGTTTTTTCTCTTTTTGTTTCTACCTTGGGAATATATCTTGCTGTATGGAAAGGATTAAATTTTTTAGTTTCCTTAGGCGGTATTGGTTCAATAATTATAAATAAGCTCTTCTATATCTTATTTTTTATTATCTTTTTTATGATAGCAATAAGTTTCTCTTTACTTTTATATTCTTTTTCCTTTCGCAGTAAAGAAATTGAATTCCTTATTAGCCTTCCTATCCCTTACTATAAGATTTCCTTATTGAAATTTTTAGAAGCAGTGATAATTTCTTCATGGATACCTTTAGTTACTTTAGTAATCTTTATCGCTGGTTATGTAAAAATTAGCAATTTATCAAGTTTGCTTGTGGTTTCTTCTATTATTTATCTTGTGCCATTCTTATTAATTTCTTCTTTTTTGGGGTATTTAGTTTACGTAGTGGTCTTGAATTTTTTTAGCTTTAAGAGAACAGTTATTTTTGCTTTGTTTTTGTTAGTTATTTTTTATTTTATCAGTAAGCCAAATTACAAAAATACAGGTGATATCCTTTATATGCTCTCTGACGATATCATTTTTATTAAATTGTCTCGTTTGTGGTTTTTGCCATTTTCCTGGGTAACGAGAGGTATTATTAATTTAGAGGATGGTAAATTTTTGAGGTCATTTTTATTTTTAGCAAATTTAGTAAGTTTAACTTCGGTAGGGATAAGTTTTATTTTAAATAAGGGAGGAGAGATTTTCCTTAAGCTTTTCTACAAATACTCTATACCTAAACATAAAGGCTATTACTATAAGAGTAATTGGGAGAAGATATTGAATAATAGTAAATTACCTCGCTGGTTTAGCAATTTTGTTATTAAGGATATAAAACTATTTATGCGTGAACCTACTCTTTGGTCTCAATTCTTGATATTCTTCGGTTTACTTTTTTTCTATTTTATTAACTTAAGGAGATTATCTTATCACAATCTTGAGCCTATATGGAAGAATTTGATTACCTTTTTAAATACTTTTAGTATCCTCACTATCGTATCTGCTTTTGGGATACGTTTTGTATTTCCTCAATGGAGTTTGGAAGGGAGAAACTACTGGATTGTAAAGCTTAGCCCTGTTTCTTTAAAGAAAATTTATTTAGAGAAATTTATCTTCTCATCTATTATAATGAGCTTGGTTTCTTCTGTATTAATTTTTATCTCTAATTATATGTTACAGTTAGAAAGATTTACTTCTTATTTAACGAGTTCAATTATTATTATAGGGTCTTTTTCAATAGTTAGTTTTTCTTTGGGGTTGGGTGCTTATTTTGCTGATTTTAAGGTAGATTATTATCTTAAAGCTGTAGAGAGCTGGGGAGGGTTTATCTCGTTAGTATTAAATTTTGCCTATGTGGTTATTACCGCATTTATATTTATCCTGCTTACCCATTTTTTTATCGTAAGGGAGATGCCTTTAAAAAGAGTGGTGGTTATAATTTATTATATCTGGGTAGCTATAAGTATTCTTTTAGGATTGCTTTTAACTAATATAGGATTTAAAAAACTAAAGGAAAAAGAGTATTAGTTTGTATAGTAAAATCAGATGGTGTCCACTTTTGTAAATTAATTTATTTAAAGAGAAGAATTTGAATTATTAAGAGGGTATACTTAATCTACCGCCAATTTAGCTTACAATACTACTTTACGAAGGACTGTAAACTAAATACGATTGCGTGGATAACTCCATTGAAAAATAAAAATTTTTTGACAAAATGAGATTGATGTAGTATATTAAACTAAAATAGTTTAATTATGTTGGGTAATAATTATAAAGATAATGAGAGACGAAAATATCCACGCTTGAACGTAGTAGTGGTAACTTGTTCGTCGGAAGAAGGGAGTAGTTTAGAGAAAGTATGTGTTACAAGAAATATAAGTGCGGGTGGCATATGTCTTATTTTGGATAAAAAAAGAGAAGTAAATACTACCCTTTCTTTAAAAATAAACCTACCCGACTCCTCTCCTTCTATTATAGCAAAAGGTAGAGTTGTTTGGAGTAAGAGTATAATTTTAAACTCTAATGAGGTTCTTTATGATTTAGGCATTGAGTTTATAGATATAGAAGAAGATGCACGTCAAAGAATATTCCGCTATACTTTATCTCACCTTGATATGAAACCAATATAAAACTACCATTTTAAAAATAATGGTAGTAAATTTTCAGTTAAGATATTTAACTTTGTAGTATGGTTTCTAAAATAAATTCCTTAGCTTTTACGGGTTTAGAAGTTTATCCTTTAGAAATAGAGATAGATATACAGAGGGGGCTTCCTTCAATAGCAATCGTTGGGTTAGTGGATACGCAAGTTAAAGAAAGTAAGGATAGGGTTAGAGCAGGAATTAAAAATTCTGGATACGAATTTCCTTCCCAACGAATAACTATAAATTTAGCTCCGGCAAATATTAAAAAGGAAGGAACACATTTTGATTTAGGTATAGCTTTGGGTATTTTAAAATCTACTTATCAGGTGAATATGGATTTTTCATCCTATGTAATTTTAGGAGAGCTATCTTTGGAAGGCAAAATCAGAGCAGTGAGAGGTGTTTTCCCTATGGCAATGAAGACAAAAGAAATGGGGAAGAAGATGATTGTCCCTTTGGATAACGCTAAAGAAGCAGCATTAGTTAAAGATATAGTTATTTACCCCGTAGAAACTCTTATTCAAGCAGTATCCTTCCTATCAGGGAATATGAAGATAAAACCTTTCTGTATAGATAACGATGATATTTTTAATAAACCACCCGAATACGAAGTTGATTTTGCAGATGTTAAAGGTCAAATTGTAGCTAAGAGAGCTATAGAGATAGCAATTAGTGGTATGCATAACATTTTGATGATTGGTCCACCGGGCGTAGGTAAAACAATGTTAGCAAGAAGAATTCCTACCATCCTTCCTGATATGGAGTTTGAGGAGATATTAGAAGTTACAAAAATTTATAGTATCGTAGGAATGCTAGATAAAGATTATCCTTTGTTA
>JAMWDA010000125.1 GCA_023818995.1 Candidatus Omnitrophota bacterium | reverse complement strand
GTTTATCCAGAAATGCATCAGTATCCAGTAAAGGGGGGCATTCCAATTACGCCAAGGAAATCGCGCATATTGAAACGTCGCCACCTCATCATACCAAAGATCATGAAAACCCAGATGATATAAACGCAAAAGAAAAGATAAAAAAAATATAAATAAAACTGATAACCAATACTTGTTAATCTTCTCCCGAATATTTAATGTTATCATTGTTACGCTACGTTACCAAAACAATGGAATTCAAATATAGCTATTATGTAGCTATTATGCCTTATATCAAATTAACGCTTATCTTAAATTACGTTGAAGCTGAATCAAAGCGTATCTGGTACCAAGTTCTACGCTTCTCTCGCACTCTAAAGGTAGAAGCGGTGCCTGCAAACTGTAATGGGACGTTTCAAATAATACAATCCTGTCTCGAATAAATCTTATAGAAATCAATTTTTTATTTCAGGAAGGTTTTTGTTAAATATATATTTATTAGTTATCGCCAGGTATATCAAATGAGGAAAATCATATAAAAACATAGGATATATCTTTAGAAAGTAATGTAACAACTTTTCATTTTTCATTATTGAATATAATCTGTTACGGAAACATAGGTATTGTCTGAGTTTTTTATTAATTCTAGAGCTATTCCCGTAATGATAACATATTGCTTTTGGATAGTATAAAGACTCCCATCCTCTTCTCTGCGCACGCCAGGATAAATCTACATCTTCAACCAAAAAGAAGAATCTCTCATCAAAATAACCTGTAGCTTCTTTTAACTCCTCAAGCATATCTCGTCTATAAAGAGCAGCTGCAGAGCAGGCGCCAAAGATATGCCTTAAAGTGTTAAATTGGCCGTTATCATCTTTACCTTTCCCTATATCATAAAAACGTCTTAAATGTGAGAGGTATATACCTGTGGAATATATTGTCTTCTTATCCGGATACAATATCTTAGGTTGAATCATTCCTATGTTGGAAGGTAGATTTTCTATTATTTTTACTATCTTTGAAAGAAAATCTTTCTGTAAGATTATATCACAATCTAAAGTGAGTATCCAGCACCCAGAAGATCTCTCAATACCCTGATTTCTTGCCTTACAGGCGCCTAAGTTCTGTAAATTCTGAAGCAGAATAACCTCTGGATAATTCTCTCTTATGAAATTGACTGTTCCATCCTGAGAACCATTATCTACCACTATCACTTCGATGTTTTGATAACCCTGTACAAATACAGAATCAAGGCAGGATTTGATGAAATCTTTACAATTAAAGGTGGGAATAACCGCAGAGATATCTGGCATTAGTGCAGGTATCCTAAGTTCTTTAAATTATTCTCTATATCTTTATCCAAAATTCTCTTATAGGCATTTATATCTGAAGGTATAGGATATTTGCGTGACCATAACATTAGTTCTTTTTTTAACCTCTGTTTTATACGAGACATTTTTATATCGTATATAAGATTATTATCTTCATCAGGCAAAACGTATAATTCTTCTTTGCCGTTTTTATGTAAAATATATTTTATATTCTTATTAACATCTCGAATGCTAATGCCCAACCAGTGAAGATATGAATAGATGTATTTCCTTAATACATTCTTATTTAGTATCACAGTTCTCAAATCTATACCATCAAATTTAACCTTATTTAAAAAATACCAGAATGGATTTACTCTATTTAATATGGTAGGAACGATATCTATACTAGAGACCACCTCTTTAATTAATTTTCCTCCTTTAAAACATCGGTTATCTTTTATAATTAATGGGATATGTAGTACTTCATCATAAATATTTTCACCATGGGAAAAATACACATTATGCTCACCTAAAGATTCTCCGTGGTCAGCAGTTAGTATTATAACGGTATCATTGTTTAAATTTTTAAGCAGATTTCCTATGCAATAATCCACATAGAGTATCTCTGTGTCATAGCAGGCAATATAGTAATTAAGAGAGTAGTTATCTCTATGGAATACTACTGGAGGTATATACCCTTTGCTTGTCCAGTCTTTATACCAAAACCCCTTATCTAAATCTTCTGGTTTAAGTTTCAGTATCTTATCGTTATCTTTGTACAACCTATCTCCTTGAAAAGTCTTAAAATATTCTTGACGAAAATAATAAGGGGCATGTGGCTCTATATAGTGTGCCCATATAAAAAGAGGTTTTTTGCCTTGGTTTTTATTTAATAGATCTACTACCATCGCAGTTAACTTCTCGGCATCTTTATCGTTAGTTATATTATTAACATGAAAATAATCAAAGCCCTGTTCAAACCCTCTTCCTCTTCTATAGGTTCCATTTGTAAGCACAGCTATCGTATAATAGCCAAAATGTTTTAGATACTCTGCCAAGGTTGTAAATTTCCCATCCAGCGCATTATTCCAATCACTCCCTATCTTATCAGTCTGTAGATATCTTCCAGTTAGTAGTCCCACAGATGATTGAACTGTCCCTGAACTTGTGGCAAAACAATTAAGAAAGGTTACTCCCAGTTTGGCTAAATTATCTATATTGGGAGAGGTCTGCCTTGGATACCCATAACAGCTGAGATGGTCAGCTCTCAAGGCATCCACAGTAATTAAAATGACATCTGGGTATGAGATAGTTTTTTGTTTAGAATAAAATATAGCTACTGTTAAAAAAAATAAAAGAACGATAAGCATTTTATAATTCTTATGTATTTTCAAATCTAAAATATTTTTCATTGCATCTGATCTGGTTTATTGATACCAAATAAACTCAATACTGTAGGAGCAATATCCAATATGGAGATACTTTTTAATTCTATTTTTTTATTTGAAAATATAACACCCGCAACTAAGGTTGGATCAATTAGATGGTCGCCACTCCATTTTCTTTTATTATCCTCAACAAGCATAGCTGGCATTCCACCCAAGGCAGTCTGCCAAGAGGCGCGAAAACCTATATTAAATCCTACAAATAAGTCCGGTGCATCCTTTAAATAAGGACCTCTGTATATCTTTTCTGTATCATAGATATTGTTTACTACTTTTTCTCCCGTTTCGGGGTCGCGTAGTTCTCTTAGTCCCATTATAATTTTTTGTTTCAGACTCTTTACTTCAAGCTCATCCACAATGCCATAATATTCTCTGTCTATTCTGTTAAGATAAATGCCACCAAATCCTAAGGCATATGCCTTGGTTTTTGACCAATCTACATCTTCAAAGAACTCCTTGCTTTCACCTACTCCTTCTTTTAGAAAAAGATAACCGTTTTCAAATAGCCAACGATTAAGATGGACTACTCGCCTAAATGGACTAAAACCGTGATCGGACAACACAATCAGGATTGTATCTTCATCAAGATAATTTGAAATCTCACCGATAATTCCATCAATTTTTTCATAATATCTAAAGATAGTATCTCTGTAAGAAGAATCGGGATCATATATAGGATGTCTATGGTCAATATAACGCCAGAACATATGTTGGATTATATCCAATGTATCAAAATAAAAAAATAATAACCCGCTTTTAAATTGTCTCAGCTCGTACTTCAAGATCTCTTTTTTTTCATTTAGTATAGTGTCTACCTGTTCTAAAAAAGCCTCTTCATCTAATCTGTCTTCTGTCAAGGCCCAGGTATCATGGGGCATGCCCTGGGTATGGTAAAGTCCGATTTCTTTGGCCAGTTTCTTTGAATAATTATAAGGGTAAGAGATGGCAAAAGGCGGTTTCTTAGGATTGAAATTTATTGGACTTACATATAGCTCAAATTCTGGTTTAACATTTTTTAGATAGAATCTTACAATTCCATAAACCTTCTTAAATGTTCCGATTTTAAATACTACCTCATACCAGCTACTCCAGGTCTTTTCTTTAAGTGATAGATGATTCTTTTGAAAATGAATAGATATTTTGCCTTCTTTTGGATTCAGGGTGATCTCTAAAGGAATCTTAATTTCAACCTGCGAATTTCCAGAATATACCTTTGGACCATAAAGCTCTGTTAAGATAATATTATTATCTGGTCTAACTTGAATGACTCTGCCGCGGCTATTCTTATCTTCAGCAGATAATCCCTTTGTGGTATAGAAAGAAAATTTTCCTATTGTTCCAGTAATATCAGGTACACCCATACCCGAAAATACCCTACCAAAGACTGGACTAGGAGGAAATGTATTGGGGCAGAAATAAATAAAAGAGGGGATTTTGTACTCTGAAAGGATATTCCAAAAATCCTTCCCTTTCTTGCGTAGCTTGAATCTTGACTTACCTTGGGCATTTGAATCAGTTAGACTCAAATAAAGAGAGTAATCCTGAGGATTGCGCATTATGAAATCAAATATACCATGAGCGCCTGGATTTAAACCTGTGGCAAAACTTGTCCAGGCAACTACTGATTCAGAAGGGATAGTGGTTGAAAGAGGGGCATAACTGCCTTTGGTCTTTAAGACAGAGAAATTAGGAAGCCTGCCTTCTCCCATAAGTTTTTCGGTTAGCTCAGGATCCATTGCATCAATGCCTAAAATAATTACTTTTTTTCTATCTTTCTGTCTATACATTATTATCCCTCCAATAACCAAGATTAGTGATAAGATAAAAATAATCCAAATAAATTTTTTTAATAATTTAAAAAATGGTCTAAAGAAAAAAAATAGCCCTCCCAAAAATCCTAAAATTATACCCCAAAGAAAATTCGTATTCTGCACAAAGACAAAACCTGCGCCTGGGTCAATATAATAATGAATCATTTTAATTAAACTATAATCCCCGCTGCTTGGATATCTTTATTATATACAAGAACAAAC
>JAMWDA010000124.1 GCA_023818995.1 Candidatus Omnitrophota bacterium | reverse complement strand
AGAGATTGCCACAAAAACTAACGAGATGAGTTTAGCATTAATTGCAAGCACTATTACCACAATAATCGTATTCCTACCATTCATCTTCATAAATAAAGAAACACAAAAAATTTATAGCGGTTTAGCATTAAGTATTACTTTTTCTCTCTTAGCAAGTATATTTATTGCTCTCTCTTTGGTTCCTGTGCTTATTGATATAATTCTTAAGAAAAAGAGTGAAGTAAAAACAACTTTTTTCTCTAAAATACAGGGTATCTATAAAAAAAGTTTAAACTTTATTATTGGGTTTAGATATATCGTTATTGGTATAGCTATTGTGGGAGTGTTTGTAACTATTTCTTTAGCAACGCTCTTAGAAAAAGAATTCATTGGTGTGCCTGAAGAAGATAAATTCACTGTATTTATACAACTACCCACAGGAACAAGAATAGATATTACAGACAAAATTGTAAAAAAAGTGGAGTATCTTTTAGAAGGATTAAGAAAAGATAGAATTGTAAAGAACTACACAGCTGATATAGAGCCTTATTCAGCAAAAATATACGTCCAGCTTACCTCAGTAAAAGAGCGTTCACTACCTACCTCTAAGATAATAGAGAAACTACGCCAACAAACCTCTCTTTTAGAACCAGCATTTATTTACTATGAGGAACCACAAGAAATTGAAAGTAAAGAATTTATTATAGAGATTGTTGGTTACGATTACGAAATATTAAAAGATTTGGCAAAAGAGACTGCTGCTTACTTACAAAGTATCCCTGGACTCACCGATGTCAAGATACGAATGCGCGAAGGCGGTCCACAGTTAGATATTGTTCTTGACCAGGATAAACTTGCTCTTTATGGTTTAAACACAGAACTTGTTGCCACCGAGCTACACGGGAAACTAAGAGGGTTAATCCCTACCCGTCTACGTCCTAAAGAGGAAACGTTTATTACTATACGAAAATCTGAGAAAGAAAAAGACCACTCCCTATCACTATTTGCTAAAGAAGCAAAAGAGATAGAACTCATTACGAGGATTCCTGAGAAATACCGCAAAAAATTTAAAGATTTAGAAGAATTGACTTTCATCTTGGGAGATAAAGAAATCAAACTATCGCAAATTTCCCAATTAAAATTTAGTCTCACTCCCTCAGAGATATGGAGGAAGAACAAAAAAAGGATGGTGCAAGTAAGTGCTAATAAAGGTAATTTACCTTTAGGAAGAGTTGCTCAAGAGGTTAGTTTAAGACTACAAAATATGAAATTACCCGAAGGTTACAACTGGAACTTTGGAGAAAGCTATAAAAAGATGCTTCTTAACCAAAAAGAACTCAGACTATCTTTTATCCTCGCTTTAATATTGGTTTATATGGTAATGGCTTCTCTTTTTGAAAATACCATTCAACCTTTTATTATGTTTACCACTATACCTTTAGGAGGAATAGGGAGTATAACCTTACTTTATCTTAAGAAACAACCTGTAGGTATTGGCGTATTAATTGGAGGGATAATGCTTGCAGGGATAGTAGTAAATAATGGGATTATCCTTGTAGATAGCATAAACCGTTTAAGAAGAAAAGAATTCTCCTTAGAAACAGCGGTAGTAGAAGCATCTGTTTTAAGATTAAGACCGATACTAATGACCACTCTTACTACCATATTACCTCTTATACCGCTTCTTATTTTTAAAAGTGATGCCTCTCCTTTATGGTCACCATTAGCCCTAACCGTAGCCAGTGGACTGGCTACTTCCTGTTTCCTTACTCTCTATATTATCCCTTGTCTATATTTAGTATTTCACAAATAAAAATTTTGTGTGCTACTAAAAGAAGGGGTTAATAATCGTAAAGGCTTATAGTAAATAACGGTCGGTTATATTCATCGTAAAGGGAAAGTTCTTTAGCATTTATAGGAGATAAAATACCAAATATTGAAGCGCTGGCTTTACCCTTATCCTTCATTCCTTTTATCCAATCAAATAAATCTTGTGCACCTTTATGAGAAATTTTAAACCTCTCACTTAATTGCTCTACACTCATATTCTCCACATCGCTAAAATAAATTATCTCCTCTAATAATAACTCTTCATCACTATTTATCCCTTTCCGTATGATTTCTTTCACATTACCATTATCATCGTATATTCTCTCATCATAATAAGGTATATCAGGGTAAAATCTCTTTGCTCTTAATAACTTAGAACCATTGTACTCGTATGCCCATCTTTCTATGAGCCTATCATGATAGACATCTCCTTCTTCCTTAACGCCAAAATCTCCATAGCGATAATAATCTAACTGTGGCCCCCATTTTTCTTCCAACCTTAATCCTTTTGACCAGTCTTTTCTTCCTACCAATGCTCCATTATCTTGATAACGAAGATAATCTTCTGTAGCATACTTATTATACAAATTATAATACATATCTCTAATTTCACCCTTCTCATCTAATCCTTTCTCTATTCTCCACAGTCCTGTTTCTCCAAAAAAAGTTCCCTCTTTCCAATAAGCAATTATATCACCTTTTTTAGAACCAAATCTTTCCTCTACAGGTAAACCATACCTAAGTCTTATCCATATTTTATTGACTACATCATACTTCCAGTAATTACCTCCATCGTACTCTAAACTATATATTTTTCGTCCATACGCATCTAATCTATTTATCACCCTATTATCTAAGCCAAAAATCTCCCAACCCACAGTATCGCCAAACTCATTCTGTATCTCTAATAAACTATGAGAATGTAATTTATAAACTCTAAAAATATACCTATCCCCTGAATCAAGAATCTTCTCAGAGTAGCTCTTCACACCATTAATGAAATAAGTAATTGTTCCATCCTTAGATGTGGAGAGAACAGGTTTCCCATTAAAATAAATTGTTTTATTCCCTTCAGCATCAACTACTATATTAGGATAAAGAGGAGTTAAGCGGGGAATAATACTATTAAGAGACATACTAAGAAGCGCTCTATTTTGAATATTCTCCTGGAGTGTAGGCATATAGTAATCATGCCTGTACGAATTGGGATCAATTACTTCTGCCCCTATAGGAGAAGGCAAAAAATACCTAACTATCGTAAAAGCTAAAATTAATAATATTAATTTATATTTTATTTCTTTATTAATATGCACATTAAAAGGCTTTTTTAAATTCACCATAACTATCTTCCTAACCAATTTCTCAGGATAAATAAAGTCTCTTCTCCACATCTTACTTAGAAGATGTGGAGAAGAGAAAAGAAAGTATTTTAATTTTTTTGTGTCACTTCTTCTCTATTCATAAATGTAAAAAGTGCTCTATTGTTGCTACCATAGTATGTAGTAATAGTATAAGTATATACCTTCCCATCTGTATTATCTTTTTCATCATATTTCTGCGTTACTTTCCACAAATAATAATGTGATGGAGAACGCTCGTAGGTAAATTTTGTTTCTCTAACCAATTTGTCGTCTGCAATCTCATTCTTATACACTTTTTCAATGCTCACATTTCCGAAATCATCGTAAATCCTCGTATGTATAATAATTGTGTTATCATTGGGGTTATAAATTTTAACCGTTGTTTGTTGGCCTTTAATATTATATTGAGCCTCAGCCAGCATTTTATCACCTTTGCTATAACCTGTTATGGTACTATCATTTCCCTCACCTCTAATCGGCTGAGTATTAAAAACCATATCCACCCCGTAAGAATTAAAAGTTACATACACAACCTTATCATCACCCACCAAAGAATCTACTCCTAACAATGTAGAATCTCCTCCCGCAGCCTCATTAATACCATCATTATTATTGTCATAGTAAAATGCCTTTTTACAAACCCATACTCCACTACTATCCATTGTCCAGCCTACTATCTGAAATACTCTACCATTATCATATAGAGTAACTTCTGCACGATAACCATTAATAATCCCATTTTTAGGATCCCAAAGAGGTTGTCCATTACTTTTTACTTGCTCACCTCTTTGATCAGGAGGAAGGATAGTATAACTAAATTCCAATACTCCTGTTTCCTTATTATAAACATTACCTGAAACAAGCATATATCCATTCTGGTAAATGTATGCCATTATTTGTTCATCAGTTTTACCTTGCTTCTCTTTTAAATATAGCACAATACATTGCAAATTTTTTGCTTCATCCTCAGTAATATTACCATCATTATTGGCATCTAAACTCTTAACAGCTTGCTTTATATATTCTTTAATGTCACCATTTAATTGGGCGTTTAACCACATTATATAATCGTTCTTATCTTTCAGTGAGTTAAATAACCTTTCAGCATCAGGGACAACTACTGCCCTACTACTAACATATCCTCCCATATAAAATTCAATCATAGAATTCTGATAATCCAATCTACTTTGAACAAAACCACCTTTATAACTCATCCCACTAATCAACTGGTCAAACTTCCCGAAATTATAGGTCGGACTAGAAATAATCATGCTCGCATTAGCTCCTATACTCAGTAATAAACATAGAGAACAAAAAATTACCACTCCTAACAAACTTTTCTTACCCATCTTTACCTCCTCCTTTTTTAAATTTAACCTCTTTAAATTTTTAAACTAAAACAATCTATAAAAAAACAGCCGGGTTACCTTAAATTTCGGCAACCCGGCTATCCTTTTATAAAGTTTTATCCTTAAACGACGAATAGGATAAATTAATCCATACTAAAACTTGTATATTAGTTCTTATTTATGCTATTCGTATTTTCAAGGACCCGTGGCTTTCCGCCCTCAAGATTACTCTTGAGTTTGGCTTTGTCGATTTTAAGTACCCCTATAAAACAAAGATAAGAAAGAACAAT
>JAMWDA010000123.1 GCA_023818995.1 Candidatus Omnitrophota bacterium | reverse complement strand
TTTACTAAATCTATCTCCTTTACGATAAAATCACCCTCTAAATCAAAGTTAATAACCAACGTATACTCACCCTGAGGTAACTTGTCGGGCAAAGTTATACTAAAAGTAAATTTTTCTTGAGGAGGGAGGTAAAAGGTATCTAAATTACCTATATCTATTACTACCCCCTCTCTATCCATAATGTAAAAAACTGTATCAGGAGTTAAAATTGTATTTCCTCTATTCCAAAAATTACCTTCTATAAAATTATCCTCAATAGAAACTACATCTACCTCTCCTCTTTTTATCTTATTCTCTGATTCTAAAAAGAATAAACACCCTACTCTCTGGGCAAAATTTAATTCAATATCTTTATTCTCCATAGAAAATGGTGTAGGAGAAGTCTCAAAAAAAAGCACAGCGTAGTAACCACCACTTATTCCTAAAGGAACATTTATAGAATAGGTAAATACTTTCATCCCATAAGGAGGAAGGCTAAATTCCTGTAAGGGAAAATTTAACCATCTTGCACAAGAATTAGGAGTGGAGCCCAAAGGAAGAAAATTCTTACTACCATCAAATGGTGGTAAGTATACAAAATCTTGGGGATAAACTTTAACCTTAATCTCTCTATCGGAGAGATTATTAACAGTTATGCTATCGCTTATAGTCTGACCTTCAAAGACATCAAGCTTAATCTTTGCTTTATCTATAATTATCTGGGATAAAAGAAATTTAGGAAAAAATATGAGAAAAACAAAAAATAAAAAACAAAACAATAATCGTCTACTCTTAATATCTTTATTAAACATTCTCAAAAGATTTTGCAAATATTCTTAAGAAAATAAGGGAGACCTCTTTAAAAAGGTCTCCCTTTATTATAATTGTGTTTACCTTGGGGTAAGGGTAATAACTATTGTTCCTGAATATGTCTTAGCTGTCTCAGTTAACCCAATAGGTTTAGCACCTGTTGGCTCACCACTTGCTCCTGTAGCAATACCATAGTAAATACGTAACCATCCTCCCGATAAGGTAGTAGAGGAAAAACTTTTACCATAAGAATCCGCTATAGTATAACCAGCTAACTTCGTCCCTTGAGTATCACTTGTCTGTTTAACAAACGTTACTACAATATTCTCGCCCAAACCGCCATCACCTGTTGTCCTAAAATCATTACCATCAACATAATGGTAGATTGTCCAAGGAGCAGCACCATTTACTCCTACATCTACACCAAAATAATAGTTAGTTAAAAACATACTGTACTTCTTCCCATCAGATCCTGTAATTGTTTTATACTCCAATTTCCCAAAATCCATACTATTTACTGTACCCATGGGTCTATCATCTGAAGAACTCTCCGTCCCTTTAGAATCGTATTTAGTGATAGTAACATTAACATCGGTTGCTTGAGGTATCTGTGCTCCAATATTAAAAGAAGCAGCACTTACTTCCCAAGATAAACAAATAAATAAACCTAACAGTATAAAAAATAATCCTCTTTTCATAATCTTTCACCTCCTATTTTATTTTCTAAAATAATACTCACCTCCCCATTTATTTTTTATTTACTAAATTAATCTCTTATCTCTTTAATATTAACCTTACCATCCTCCTCTTTTACAAAATCTATTTCTCTAAACAAACTATCCCCTTCACCTAAATCAAAGGTAAGGTAAAGAGTATAATTTTCTGGCAATAAATCTTGTAAGCCTGCTATATCAAAAGATGTCTCTTTTAAAGGAGGTAGAAAAAACATAGGTAGAACGCCTCTTTGAACACCTATCCCTTCTTCATTAACAATATAAAATGAACCAGAAAAGATAATAAGCGTATCACCATCATTACATAATCTCCCTTTGATAGCATTAACTTCTCCTACAGTCTCTCTTAAATCTAACTTCTTTGTACTATCCTTTGTATTTAAGAAGAAAGAGCAACCTACACGCAGACTAAGTCCTACCCCAATACTACTCTTTATAGGCTGTGATTTCTCTTCAAAGAATACCACTGCCCAGTAACTACCCTTTACATTATTAGGCACATCAATAGTATAACTTACCTCCCTCTCTCCATAAGCAGGTATATATAACATCTGTTGATTAAGCTTTATCCACTTACCACAGGAACGCTCAACTGTACCTAAAGGAAGAGGATTCTTCGCTCCCTTAAAAGGCGGTGTATATTCAAAATCTTCTACGTAAACAATAACCGTGATATTTTCCGAAGAACCATTTCTTACTTTAATCGCACCGTTAAAGGAACTACCACTTACCACATCTAAATTTACCTCTATAGGTTGTAAACTTAATTGTGCAGAAAATCCATAAGGAAAGATAAACAAACTAAAAATAAGAAGAATAAATATTTTTCTCATAACTTTTTAAAAATATGTAACCACTATATCACAAGCATAATCACCTGCTGGGTCAGCTGGTGTAAAAACTTCTGCATCCAAAGGGTCAGGGACAATAGCTTCAGGGTCCTTCGTAGCTAAACCAATATAAAATCTTGGCCAACCGGCATATGTTTTACCACCACCGGTAATAACTGTATCTGCAAAAGAAATACTTATCCCATCATCAAAAGTTTCTTTACCTATAATCTTCGCATCCTCTTGATCAGGGAAATTAATATAATACTCAACCACAGCAGTAATTACCCCTTTCTTCTTCAGCCCATTAGAACCTGTAGGATGAATAAAATTGGTTCCTTTAACATTCACAGTTTTAGTATAATCAGCTACTCCGTCAGATAATCCAATATCTAAAGCGTAATAATATTTACCTAAAAGAGCTACCCACTTCTTACCACCTATAACCCCAGAAACAGTTTGTAACGGACCAAAATTAAGTTCACCCATCCAATCAGGGGACCACATATCATCGCTGGGGTCAGATGTCCCTAAAGGGTCAACTCTACTTACACTTACCGTAATACCAGTAGCAAGAGGTAAAGTAAGTGAGGAGTGAATTGTTTTTGTTTGAGCCAAACCATAACTTGTAAACAAACCTATTGTGGTTAAAAAAATCATACTTAATATAATAATCTTAATCCTCATAATTTTATACCTCCTATCTTTCCGCTAAAGAATAATTTACTCTTGTAGAATAATTACCGGCAAACATTCCTGAATAAGGCTTTAATCTATATGTGACTTTAAATCTAATTGGTTCACCCTTATCGTTAGAAATAATCAAGGGTGTATCCCCTAAAGGTAACGATGTAAATTCACTAAACTGAACTTTATAAGGGGAACCTTCAATTATCTCTTGACGCATAGTAAGATAATTACAAGGTATTTCCTTACCCTCTTCATTGGTAAGAGGATTGTTTATCGTCTGAATAACCATATAAGGTTTACCTAAATTAGTCTTAACGATAACTTCCACTTCTTTTACCTGAGGAGGACTGGTTGGCAGCAAATTTGTAAAATACATACCCTCAGGTGGCAAAATTGTCTCTAAAGTGAAAATTGGTTGCACATCTACCTCTAAGTTTAAATAAAATGACCTTTCTTCACCATCTCTTTCTAAGATATAGATTAGTTTACTTTTATAACTCCCTGCTTTCTGAGACTTTATTTTTTCTTCATCAAGAAAAAACCTAACGTATACATTATCCTCTGGCTGATTAGAAGAGTATAAAAGAACCTGCTTTTTCTCTAACCCTGTTGGTGAACGATAAGATACTTTACTCTCATCGTTAGCAGAAACAGAAAATTTTATCACCTCCTTATCTATGGTTTCTCTTAATTCATTTTGAGGTAAGTCCTCTAATACTTGATATAACTTCACCTCCTTATTCAAATTTCCTTTAAAGGAAATTCTTAAATACCCTTCCATCTCTTGTTTACTCTTAGTGTTTAATTTTACTATATCTCTACCGGAAGATGTATTCGCCTCTATATTGAATTCTTCAGAAGCATCAATGTATACATTAAGAATATATGTTTTCTCTTCTCTACCGGCTATTTGCCTCACCGTATAAAGTATCTTACCTAAAAAAGAACCACTGGCATTAAGTTTATTACCTCTGACTGTATAGATTATGCGAAAAGAATCACTGTTACCTTGAGTATCTGACGTGTATAAAAGCTCATCACCATAACTTAAACTCATCTCTTCTGTATGATACAATGCTCCTTGAGAATTTGAACCAAGTAGAGTTTTAGAAGTTAATGCCTGCATATCTAATCTTTCTCCTCGTTCATTTACAAATGGCTCAATCACTCTTTGATATACCTGATATTGAGCTGCTTCTAGAGAATTTATTCTAATTCTTACCTCTTGGCTCCTAACGATTGAACTATCAACCCTACTAAATCTTAAACTCTGCCCACCTTCAAAAAGATTAACAGAAATACTTATCTCAGCGAAACCAGAAGAGGAAATAAAAATTAAAAAACCACTAATAATAAAAATCAGTTTTCTCATCCTAAAAATAAAAAAAACCCGTACTCATCGCCTCCCAGCAATAAATACAGGTTTTTCTTTTGAGTATATAAATTTAACATATTTTTTTAATTTTTTCAATATCTAAGAGGAAACTTTTTGAAAAATTTTTCCGTAAACGCTTTTGTTTTATATTACCACATTCTCCTCATATTTTCAACCCTATTCTCAGTAGTGTGTTACTGTACAGCTAGAATGTCATATATAAAAGGACATTTTTCTAAATTTTTGTTATGCTACCTTCATTTAAAAGGAGGTGGCATATGCAATATCAAAAGATGTCTTACAAAGACATAAGGTGCTAAGTATGGTTCTAAATGGGCTCTTAAACATTAAACAAGCAAGTAAAGAACTAAATTTATCCTATCGCCATACCCAAAGGTTACTTAA
>JAMWDA010000122.1 GCA_023818995.1 Candidatus Omnitrophota bacterium | reverse complement strand
AAAATAATACCCATAGTATAATAGACCATTAATTCATTCAAAAAATAATCACTATCAAATTTAAAAATACTTATTAAAAACTTACTGGCAATTGATATCAGTTCTCTATATAACCAAATTGGAACACCAAGAAAATGTTTCCCTGAGATATATTTTTCTTGATAAATTTCAGCATGGTCTCTACCAACTTGAAAAAAATATTTTCTAAAATAATTCTTATTTAACCTGTGAGGATGTGTGTAATGATATACAATAATATCAGGGGAATAAGCAATCTTCGCATCTAATTTATACCATCTATAACAAAAAGCCATATCCTCTGCCCTACCTATATTTTGGAAATTACCAAATTTATTAAACGCTGACTTTCTTACAATCATATTCCCTCCTATAGGGAATATTTTGATATTATGATTGAATTGTATATCTCTATCACCAAGGTCGCAATACATCAATGGATATTTTAGAAGATTATTTTTGTAATTGTTTAACCACTTTGGCAAAGAATCAGGTAAGATCGGGATAACTTTACCACCAACTATATCTACTAATTTATTTTGAAATACATTACTTATATTTAAAATCCACTTTTTATCTACAATACAATCATCATCCGTAAAAGCAATTATTTCACCCTTGGTTTCTTTAATCCCTGTATTTAGTGCATAAGATTTACCTTGTCTTAGCTCAAAAATATACCTTAATCTGCCATTGAATTTTTCTTTGTAACTTTCAACTACCTCTTTTGTCTTATCCTTAGAATTGTTATCAACTACAATAACCTCATAGTCAAAACTACTATTTAGTTCTTGAGCTAAAAGAGACTCTAAGGTATCTTTTAGGTTCTTACAACGGTTATAGGTGGCTATAATTACAGAAATTAAATTTATCATCTTTTAAGTTACATAATTTAATGAACTTAACTTTAGTGATAAAAACATATTGTCGTAGAAAAAACATAGCTTATTCATAATTCTCCTGCCCGCTAACATTAAAGTATACCCCTTTATTACACCTGGTGAGTGTAATGTTTAAAACGCTATCAATAGCATCACAGATATATTTTGTGCCGTTATATGTTGGTATAATGACACTTACTTTCGGCATAGGTTAAAATTTCTCTCCTTTTCCAATTAATCGGTAGAATTTTTCATCTTTTTCTTTTACTTTTATGATATCTACTTTCTTAATCTCTTTAACTCTTCCCAACAATTGTCTAAGCTTCATTTCATTGTAAGTTTCTACATGTTCTCTCTCCGTAGATGGTAAGAGGGCGTTTTCAGGAACAGTAATAATCAGTACCCCCCTGATTTAACTATTCTTATCATCTCTTTTATAACGGAATAAGGATTATTGACATGTTCTAATAATTCTGTAGCAGTAACAATATCAAAAGATTCTGTGGGTAAAGGGATAGGAGGAACTTTTGCTACTATACCATCTATATCTTTTCTCTTTAATGCCAAAATTGCTTCTTGAGAAATATCTACGCCAAAAACCTGACAAGCTCTTTCTTTTCTTAATCTTTCAAGAAGAATACCAATTCCACAACCGATATCCGCAACCTTACTTTCATAAGGAATAATTTTTATTATCTCTGTGAATGCAGGGGGATAAAATCTATAGGGATTAAGATTTATCTGCTCTTTTGCCCAAATTTTATTCCAATACCTTTGTGTGTTTATATTAAATAATCTATTTCTTAAGGTGCAATATTTTAAATACACCCTCCACGGCAGGCATTTCTGTTCAAAAACAAATTCTTTTAGCCATTTTTTTGTATTAGGTATATTCATTTTGTTAATTTTAATTTAGAATTTTAAATAAATAATTGAAAGTCATTGTTAATATATCCGTAAATCGCCATTAATATTAGTTCCATCAAATTTCTATAAGTTTATATATTCTCACTTATCTATTAAAATATCATTTGTCTTATCTCTTTCAGCACTGCCTTTTCTATTTTAAATAATGAGAAAAGATATATTGTTAGCCCAAGTAATGATAGAATACTAATCCGATAATAGAAGAAAATTTCCGGTTGTTGGGGTAAAGAGTATTTTAAGAGAATAATTACCAAGCCCATCAAAAGCGAAGAAAGTAATCCTGGTTTAAAAACATTATAGATATCGGATAATTTTATTTGAATAAGTTTCATTGTAAAAGGTAGATATACAAGCACAGCGATAAGGGAAGAAATTGATACAACTACTCCTACTCCCACTGTTCCCCATATTCTTGCCGCCGGCGTAAGGAATAAAAAGAATAATCCTACCTGAATTACCCCAAACCAAAATCCTGCTTTAGGATGACCTGTAGCATTAAATAAAGGTCCCATTGCTACGGGCAGGGTATTGAATAAGCCGGCAAATGCTAATACCTTTAATATCGGTATTGCCTGAAGCCATTTTGACCCGTAGATAAGTCGGATCAGTTCGCCTCCTAATGATAATAATCCTAAGCAAAAAGGGAAAGCAAAGATAGCTACTAATTTTGTAGTCTTTAAAAATGCCTGTTTTAAATCGTAAATATCTGACTGTAATTTAGAGAAAGCAGGAAAGATAACCCGATAGACCTTGCTGGCAAAGTAATCGGCGAGGAAATTGGCTAAGTTAAAAGCTATAGCGTATAAGCCTAAGGCGGTAACACCTAATAGTTTACCTACTAAGATATTATCTAAATTCATTTTCAGGAACCAGACTAACCCTCCTAGAAATAAAAACTTACCGAAATGAAACATCTCTAAGGCGATTTTTTTGTCAAATTCAAATTTGGGATGCCATCGGGAAAAAATAAAGGTGAGAGTATTCTGATATAAGGTTTTTAGTATATAGGCAACTACTAAACTCCAAACTCTGAATTTTAAAAGGGCAAGGATAATTGCACTTAGGCTATAGATTATAGCTGTGGTTATCTCTATAATTGCTACTTGTCTAAAACGCATATTTTTTTCTAAGAGAGCATGGGGGACTTTACCTAAGCAACTAATCACAAAGATTATGCCTAAAGCACGGATTATGCCTACTACTTCTATGTTATTAAGGAATCTACCGATTGTTGGGGCAAAGATGTTTAGAATAAGGTAGAGTGTTATGCCAAGCATAGGGATGATAAAGAAAGCGGTATTTGCTGCTTTATCAATATTATCTTTATGCTGGATAAGAGCGGAGTCAAACCCCATACTCTTAAATAACCCTAAGGCATCAATAGCAACAAATGCTAAAGAGAATAAGCCAAACTCAGCAGGTCCTAATAACCGTGCTAAAACAACAGTAGAGGCTATCTGTATAGCGCGCTGTAAGAAACTTGAGCCCACTAACCACTTAATTCCACTAACTGTCTGTCTTTTTAATTGATTCATTTCTTAAATTCCCCTTCTTTCCACCCGGCGGGTGGAATTGGGTTTAAGGGGAAATTCCCCTTCTTTCCACCCGGCGGGTGGAATTGGGTTTAAGGGGAAGCGAATAAAAAATAAAATAAAAGGTGGAATATTGGGCTAAAAATTATCGCTTCCTTCTTAATCTCCCAAAAGCAAAGGCTGATAAACCTAAGCCTACGGTTAACAAAATCAGAGAACTCGGTTCAGGATTAAGATCGGGAACAATAGAATCTTGAGAAAAATTACTGTCACCATACTGAGAAGTCTGATTCAAATTTTGAGCTACCATAATGTCAGAAGTAGTATTGGTATTATCAAAAGAATTAACTGGATTGGACAAATTAAGTAGATTGCTCTCTAAATTATCCTCGTTAGACAAGGTATTTTCATAGTTTGATATGCTACCTAAATCTAAACTTGAATATACGGAGTCTTTAGACGAAGTTGCTCCTCCTCCACTACCCCCTCCACCACAACCACAAATAAATGCCATTATTAACAAAAATAAAATCTTAACCATATCACTACTCACCCCCCTATTAAATTTTACCCCTATTACAAACATAGGGTGTAATAAGTATAAAGGTTATTAAAATACCGAGATAGCTTCTACATAGCTATCTATATCGCTTATATCAAACCATTCTCCTTCAAATCTGTAAGCATAAACTAATTCTTGCTTAGATAACCAATGAATATAGTCACCTATACTCAATCTATCAGGGTTATTTTTTAAATACTTCCTTATTAAATAAAGTTTATCCTTAGGGAAAAAGTAAACACACATAGATACAAGCTTTGACCCATTAAGTTTTGATGGCTTCTCTGTAAATTCAATAATTTCTCCCTTAACGCCTAACTTTACCACCCCCAATTTTTTTGCCTTAAATCTACCATTAAGATAATAAACACCTAAAAGATTATGAGGGTAAATTGATTCGGCAAAATTAATAAATTCTGAAAGGTCGGGAGTAAATATATTGTCTCCACCAATAACAATAAGGTCATCGTATATATTAGCTTTCTCTATGGCAAAAGATATTGAGTTTATCGCTCCTGATTTTTCTTTTAAATTAGTTCTATCATCATCTATAAATTCAATAGGGATGGGATAAAAAAAATCATCTAACCATTTCTTAAACTGCTCTAAATAACGGCTATTAGTCAAAATAAATATTCTATCTATTTTCTCTAACGATTGTATGTTAGTTAATATATGCTCAATAACCGGTTTACCTCTTATAGATAAAAAATGCACCGGCGTATCCTTAATAAAAGGATTATGCTTACCTTTATAACCCGAACATAAAATCAAACCCTTCATCTTTCTTCACCCCACTCCTTTGTCCACTTACGAAGTGTACACTGTAGTGTCCACTTCGTAAGTGGACAAAGGGGTAATTTAATTTATTTCCTCTCCTATCTCTTTTTTGATAAACTCTGCAAGCGAATTAGCTATATCTTCTATTTCCCTTTGCTGAC
>JAMWDA010000121.1 GCA_023818995.1 Candidatus Omnitrophota bacterium | reverse complement strand
ATTTTTAAAAGATATTGGAGATTTTGGACTATTATTCACACCTCCGATAATCCTAGTTCTTTAAGGGCTTTTTGGGTTAGGATATCAGCAAGTCTGTGGTCGTTGATTATTTTTCCCAAACCCGCATTGGAATTGGATTACTGCATAATTTTAGTCTCTAAGAAATAACTCAATGTTAGTATAAATGTCGCACTAAGAAATAAATATCTTGACCACTTTTTATTAACTATCTCTGGCAATGTGTTGCCTGAAAAAGTTTGAATTTCCCATCAAGTTTTCCCCATACCGATACAAAAAACAAACAAGCAGAAAGCAATTGAATTACTTTTACAATTCTTGGATGGATAGCAACACCAAGTAATTTTAGAATGGAACCAATAACTATAGCAAGGCTCATTGTAGCAATAATAGTAAGAAAAGCTTTAATAATTTCACTTCTCAATATCTTAATGCTTTCCTCTATTGATTTTTTGAATTCACTCTCTCTTTCTGGTGGAAGTTGCTTATTAGGATAAGTAGATAATAGTTCTTTATTAGTATCAAATTCTTTTTTAATCGCGTCTCTGGTCGCCATAGAAATAAATTTATTAGGGAAAAATATTATTAAAAATAGATAAAAAAGTATATTCATTTTTAAATCTCAGGTAATCCTAATTCTTCAAAGACTTTTTGGGTAAGGGTGTCTGTGAGTTTGTGGTCTAAAGTAATTAGGTAGCAATAAAAAGTAATTCAGAAGTTGAATCATTACTCAAGACATATTTATAATTTTCCATCACTTCTAGCCTAGCATTATCTTTATATTTTAGGAGTAAAGATTTTAGCTCCTGAGGGGCAGGAATTTCGTCAGAGCGATAAGAAACGACAAGAATACTTTTCTTAAATTTAGCAAACAATTTATTAAACACATCGTAAATTTGTACAGGGTCACACCAAACTGACTTAGTAGATTTGAATCTCTTATTTTTAGTATCGTAATCTATTTTATTTCTCCAGTAGTTATAATCTGCAAGTCCTTCTAAGAAATGATAAAATTCTAAATAATTAACTCCTATTTTCTTATTAGAAAGATAAGGAGTGTCTATATAGACAAGATCGTATTCCTCAGGCAGAGCAAACACATCTAAATTTAATGCAGTATTATTTTTATTATTAGAAAAGACTGCTGCGTTAGCCTCATCAACAAATTTTAAGAAGTGCTCTTCAAAGGGTGTATCCCAAGTTGCTTTGTTACCAAAATTTCTTTTTACATTACGGAATCTCAGATATAAATTTTTTCTATGAAAGAGATTAAAAGGTCTCTTTATAATACATGCCTGAAATAAGGCAAAATAAGCAAGGGCCTCTTTGTATTTATTTTTTAGAAGATGTATATTTTGAACAACTATATCTAACCACTGATTTTCCTCATCTGTATAGTAAATATCTTTAAATGTTTCTTCAATGAAATGTCTATAATGTATATGAGGATGTCTCATAAGTAAAATTTCTAAATCTTGTTGATTTAATTTTACTTTGTCATTCTCAATTAATCCTAAACCAATAAGATAGTTAAACTTAAGTAAATCGTTATAAGTAACTTGTTTACCTCTTGTCTTAAATAAATATGCGATGCAACCTGTGCCTCCAAAGGCATCCAAAACCGTATTAAACTTTAAAGATTTTGTATGTTCCCAGATCCAATCAACGAGTTTCTGCTTACTTCCTTGAAATCTAGTTTGAGGAAAAGTAGGAGTAGGGCGAGTATCAAAAAGATGTCGTTCCTCTACCTTAAGAGTTTGCATCTTCTTTTTTCGTTTTTAATTTCTTATATTCGAAATACTGTTTCAAATTAGAATAAGGTGGTTTGGTTAATTCAGCGGCTCTGGCCATATCACTTGTCATGCAATACATCCAATAATCATCAAACACATCTATACCTAGTTTGCTAAAGGGCCCCGCGCCATTTCTTAACTCATCTATGTTAATAACAGAACCAATGTTTTTAGTATTCCCACTACCAGGCCTATCAGTTGCTATCTGGTATTTCTCATGAAGAATAAATTCAAAATCTTTAATTACAGAAAGAATATCTAATAGTTGCTCAATTTTATAAACTTTAGTTTCATCAATTACATTTTCTTGTTTAGTATATATATGATACCAAGCACATAATGCTTAGCATACTGTTTATAGGGAAAGGTGATATTTTTGGTTGAGTTACGGTCACGAAAATAACCTGTAAATGTGCCGAGAGTAAATCCAGAAACTGTATTCATTGATATTCTATAAGTACTTTTCATATCAAAAGCAATCTTTGTTCCAGTTTCGTCAATAAAAGAAATATCTGGATAGTAATTTTGTTCTCGGCTAAGAACCATCTTATAGTTATTCTCCTGTGCAAAGCGTTGTATAATTGGGAAGAGCATGAGTTCTAAGATTTTTGAAATAACTTTTGTATCTACAGAAATCGTATAGATATTCTTAAATATGTCGATAAAACCTTTAACCGTCCAATCGCCTTTTTTAGATGAGACTGTCTGCATAAAATCTGAAATATATCTTTTAATAATTCTTTAAAATCTTTATTAGCCATAAATGATCCTTTCAGTCTTTATTATACATACCTCTTTTAGCCCATAGCATAGTTTCTGTACAGGCACGAAAACAGTTTCCTTTAAAATTTGGAGGAGCATTTATTTTATGCAAGATAATATCATTGAGTATCTTAAAACCAAGATCTTGAAGAACAACATTGATGACTCCAATGCTATGATATGTTCCAGTTACCCAAATGGTACATCCTGGTTTTAGAATTCGTTTACATTGCTCTAACCATGCTCTGGCAAACTCAAATTGGTATTGTAAAGATTTAGAAAATGCCCAAGTTGCCTTCCCGGTGCTAAATCTATTATTTGATTTTCCATCACTTCTTTTAATATTAAGATTACTCTGTGCACCAAAGTAAGGAGGATCAGCAAAGATAAGATCAAAAATGTCTGAAGGAAACTCTTTCATAATTTCAATACAGTCACCCTGAATTACTGTATTTATTTTGTTCCTAAATTCTCCTTCAGTGGTTTTGATGTCGGGCATAAGTTATCTTCTCCTACCGAAGTATTCAATCATACCTTTACGTGCTTCATCTATGGCTTTAAGTTTCTTTACTATTTGCACCTTAAAACCTAACTTTTCAGCAATTGGCTCAAGGTAAACCCGTAATTCCTCTTTTCGTACCCAGATTTCTTCAGGAATTATTTTAGTATTCTCAAAGGTCTTTAAAAGCTGCTCATGGAATTCTATTCTGTATTTCTCTGGTGAGCTGATATATGTATTTAAAATGAAGAATGAATAATTATCAACGAATAAAAATACTATGGGAAAATACGGCCTCTTTCCTTTCTCAGCAATGTAAGCTGGAGCATAGAAAAAGTCAACTTCCCATACCTGTCTTAATCGTTTTGAACTACGGACTATATTATTTATACGTGCTAAGTCTATAGTCTTAGCCATCATTACAATCTTAGTTAAAGGTTTAGGCTCATACCAAGAATCCTGCCATTTAAGATTTTCATCGCGAATTCTAATAAGATAACTTTTACCGTCGGGTGATTCTAAAAGACGGCAATCTTCTTTAAAGCGCAAGGCAACCTCTCTAGTCTGTTCTAAACAGAGAGTCAAGAATACTACCTCGGCTTTAGTCAAATACCAAGGAAAATATCCGGGACGATAGCTTCTAAAGAGTGGCCAAGAAAATCTCCCCCTAAATTTCAATCCCAAATTTCTTATAATCTCTAAATCTGGTTTTTGTAAGTAGCTTCTATCTCCAAAAGAAACAAGCAGACATCTCTTAAGATGTAAGATATCATTTCCCTCTGCATCAATTCTTCCTTCACTGGTCTTCAAATAACATTCTAAGCCTTCTGTTCCCAGATAAACCGCTAAACCAAAGAACTCACCATTCCTTCCTAAGATACAACAATAACTAATCTCGCCATCTGAAGGATTCTGTACACCAAAGATATCCGTATCCCACATCCAATTCCAAGGAGCGATTTGCTTAAAATGTAGTGCCTCCTCGTATAATACTTTCCACTCCTGTAAAGTAGGAGCCATCTCCCTATTTTCTTCTTCCATTTTCATGCTTGGAGATTAATTCCAACTCATTATTTATCAAAACAATCGATTATCGTCTTTAGATAGATCGTCATAATCCCTATATTCTCATCCCTTATTAGAACTCCTTCTTCTGGTTCTTCCATCAATGCTTCAACTACATATATTAAAACCTCGGGTTGAGGATAATCATTGATTATCTTTTCTACTATATCTATAAAACTGGCCTCTGGTTCGTCTTCAAGATATTCGAGCATCTTCATATTTTCCTCTTCAGTTTCTTCTAAAACTTCGGATGTAATCTTCTTAAGGGGTAAATCACCTTGAGACATTATCTGCCAAACTACTATTCCTATATAAAGTAATAATTCTCTCTCGTCTCGATTTAAGGTATCACCTCCTACTCCCAAAAGATAAGCGAGGACGAATGGTTGTTGTTTTTGCGTAAGATTAACTAACCGGGGAGCAGTCTGAAGAGACATTCCACCTATTTCTTTCCAAGTCTTCTCAACAATTTATTTTGATATAGGTACGGATTGGTGTGTTAATGTAGAAAAACAAGTTGTTCAATGGGAGAGGTTAAAGAGTTCTGAAGGACTGACTCTATTAAAAGCAGGAACGGTGGAGCAACCTATTCTGGAGAAAGCAGGGGACAACATCCGTATTGACTGGGGATATGTGTATTTGGTATGTCAGACAGCTCGGACGAATCAGGCTGTTATTACTGAGAGGAAAACTGCTGTAGATTCCTTTACTCAGAAAGGCACTCTTCCTG
>JAMWDA010000120.1 GCA_023818995.1 Candidatus Omnitrophota bacterium | reverse complement strand
ATAAAAAGATAGATAATAAAAGAGTTCCTCAAAGTATCATCTTATGGGGAGCAGGTTTTGGCCATGGAGTAGGGATGTGTCAAGAGGGAGCCCAGATAATGGCAAAACAAGGGTTTAAATATAAGGAAATCTTAAGGCACTACTATAAAGATATAGAGATTAGGAAACTATATTAATTAGAAAAATTCTCACCATAAACCGCAGGACCAAAAAGAAGATATATAGAATAAGTAGATATAAACTCTAAATAACTCCAAAACTTAAAATAAAAATAGAAAATTCCCTATCTAAATCTAAGTTTTTCTTGGAGATTCCCCTTACATTCCTTCCTAATTACCTATTAATTTTCCCCTCTATGTCGTTTATCTTTACATATTTATATAAGTTATTGATTATTAATAACTTACAAACAAAAAATATTAAATTTACTCTTAATTCGTCGGCTAAATTTACATTAAAGCCTGTTTCTTATCCTATCTAAAAAAATTTAAACCCACAAAAACAAGAGAATATTTAAAAACCTAAGAATTTCTTAATTTTCCCTCATAAAATTTATTCTTTAATTTCTAAAACTGGCACAATTTTTGCTTTATAAAAATAAAAAAGGAGGTAAAGAGAATTGTGAAAAAGATAATTACAGGTTTAATCACTTATTTTGCTCTCTTTTATTTTCTACCAAAAGCTGATGCTCTTGTGCCTGTATATAATGACTTATGGGATATAAGTCAAGGTGCGAGCATAATAGCTAAATCAAAACTTTATGCTGGTAGTGATGCTCGAAATATGTTGGGAGGAAACTTTGGGAGGGTAGAACCTGGTAACACTATTTTTAAGAATGGCGAAGATGATGGTTTTACACATTGGATAACTTGGCAGGTCCCTAATGATATAACTGTTGGTATGATTCATCTATTTGCTAAGCATGATTTACCTAATAAGTATCCACCTTATGGGAGAGCATTTGATTGGTTTGGTTTATATTACTCTTCAGACGGTAATAGTTGGTAAGAATTTTATAGCCAAATTGTGAGGATTCCTTATGGTGGTGGTTCAGAGGGAAACGAATTAGCTTTGGAGGCAAGTTTTAATCCTGTGACAGCAAAATATTTTAAAGCTGAATTTAGACAAGCTTCGGGTAGAAAAGGTGCCCAAGGTCCAAGAATTATTGAATTAGATGGAATTGCTCCTAATAATCCTGTTATTCCTGAGCCTACAAGTTTAATTTTAATATTAACTGGCTTATGGGGATTTATGGGATTAAGAAAATTTAAAAGTTTACAATAAAAATCTTAAAAAGAAAGGAGGTGTAATTAGATGAGGAAATTATTAGAATTATTAATGGTAACATTTGCTATACTGTGTTTAACTTCAACTGCCCAAGCTATCTCATTGCCCCCGGGTGAAATTTATGGGCATCTATCAGATTGGTCAAGTTTATGGAGGGGAAATAACCCTTTAGCGGGAGGAGTTCCTCCAACGTTAGGTGATGAAGGAAGAGCATTAGCGCAAGCTAATCAGCTTTATTATCCTAATCCTTTTCAGCAATATTGGGCACCGAGTTCTTCTGAGGAGATTATAGCTTTGGAATACGATTTTATCGTAGCTGGCTATCACTATTATGATTATCAGCAACAGAAGCCAGTTCTTGTTTCATTAGGGACACCATATTTTGCTCCTGGTTATACCCCACAAATTAATTCTCTTTGGTTTATTCCCGGGAATAGGTATGCATCCATAGGAGGAAGAATTGATATTTATTTAGATACAACTCCAGATTTTAGCCCTAATTCAGGACCATCAGCGTGGATTGCCGGTGGTACTGGTGTGCGTGATACTTATCCTACTGCTTCAGATGGAGTTCTATGGCTTACAGGAACATATGCTCCTCTTTTTTGGGATGTGATTCAGAATGATATTAGAGATCCCGCAGAGCCGGATTTAGTATGGTTTGATCTCAATGGTAATGGGATGAAAGACCCCGGTGAATCAGCAGTATATCTGATTACAGGTTATGACCCTTCTGGTTCAGGCACAGCATCTGCTTATATTCAACTTGATGGTGGTTCATTTTACCCGGCAATTAAGACGGGATTTTTTGGGACAGGTTCAGGTTATAGTTACGATATGAAATTAAGAGTAACTCTCTCTAGTGGAGATTATGGGTGGGGAGTTACAAGTTCTGACCCAATAAGATTCGCCGTTATTCCTGAGCCGAGCACGATAATGCTTTTAGGTATGGGTTTATTAGGTTGTGGTTTAGTAGGGATAACTAAAAGAAAAGCGTAATTTTGCTTTTCTTTTATTTCAAATAAAAGGCATATTCGCTTAATATGAGGGAATATGCCTTTTATTTTTCCCCTCAATTCCACCCGCCGGGTGGAATAAAATTTATTTGATTATTTAATATAAAATTGGTAAAATTATTTTGGTAAAACCTCTTTCCACTTTCCACCCGCCGGGTGGAAAGGGTTAATAAATGGGTGAGTGATAATAAAAAATAAATTTCACAATATATTCTGGAATATATACGCTTTTTTTTACGATAACCTTACCCTTTACTATCCTGCCTATTACCGCCAACTTAATCAAATTTACTCTCTCATTAAAAATTATTTAAATAAAGACTCTATAGTTTTAGATTTTGGTTGTGGAACAGGAGGACTATTAAAAATTATAGAGAAAGAGGCAGGTTATATTGTAGGTGTGGATAGGAGTTTTGTTATGGTAAATAGAGCAAAAAGAAAAGTTAATAAATCATTATTTGTAATAGCTGATGCTAATAACTTACTACCTTTTAAAAAAGAGAGTTTTTCTTTGATAACTGCTATAAATTCTCTTTATATGCTTATTAACCCTGAGAAAACAATTCAAGATTTCTATTCTTCTCTTAAATTCAATGGCAGATTAATTATCTCAAATCCATTATGGAAGCCATCAATACTTAAAATAGTTAAGGCTTTATTTAAAGATGAGGGCATAGTAAGGGGGTTAAAGTTATTTTTTAGGTTATTTTTAGTAGGTCTTTTGAATATTTTTATTACAGAGGAGTTCAAAAAAGAGGTATTTCACTCTTACTCTGAAGAGGAGTTAACTAATATTTTGGAAAGAATAGGTTTTAGAATAGAGACAATTACAAGAACTTATATTTTAAATAGTAATATTCTTGTTTGCGCAGTAAAACTTCCCCCTTTTCCACCCGCCGGGTGGAAAGAGGGGAAAAGAGAAAATTCTAAGGGATAATCCTATCAAAATCGTAATCAGGATAGCATATCTTAAGGTAATTTAGCTGGATAGGGGAGGCATTTCTAAACACATCGGTTTTCTCTACAAAGAAGTATTTTAGAGACTCTTGACTAAATAGATATTTAGCAGAAAATTGTTCAGGTGAGGTTTTCGTTTCAAAAAATATCTTGTATAAATTATGTCGGTTATTTTTTTTGCACTCCTCTTCAATAGAACGCAAATCAAGATATTTACCAATTGCCGGCGCATTGTTTACACTTTTATATGATTTCAGTTCACCTAACTCTTTAAATAGTAGGAAATCGTAAGTAAGGCTGTGTTTGGGATTAATGGTTATACATATGTAATCAAAAGAAAGATAGTCTCTCACATAGTCAAATATGAGTTTAAAAAGAAAGAATACCAATAGTAATTTTTTAGAGTTGAGCATTAAAGATACACCTTTATGAAAAAGCTCACTATTACTTGCTAACATAGATATCTCACAGATTCTTATCTTTTTACTTCTGAGTTTGTTTAACTCCTCCTGATAAAGTTCATCCATAGGTAAACCTAAAGGTGAATCAGGTATAACTGTAACTGTGCTAACTATATCCTCTCCTATTAAGGCGATAAAGGTAGTAGTTTGCGGTAGAGCATTGTATATAGATAATTTTAATTCTTTAGGAGTTGGTTTAGTATACCCACGCTGTAAATATTCTCTGTATACCAAATTGTAAGCCTTCTCTAATTCTTGATGAGTTCTTGCTACTCTATAGGTAATAAGAGATAGAAAATCTTCAGTGGTTAGAAGAGTTTTTGCACTTTGTGAATAGTATTCATTTATTCTCATAATCTAAGATATTTTTAATTTATTTTTGTTGGATAGGTATTTATTTAATATATTATCACATATATAGGTGACAAATTTTATGCGGTCATCACGGCTCATTTTATAGAACTCCACCCCTAACACATAGTTAGGCTTTTTATTCTCTAAATAACTTCCTCTACACCAGGTAATTTTACCTTTAGTGATTATGGGTTGAGAGTCATTAGTTAGAAGTATTTTTAGATTAATTTCTGTATTCCGTTTTATTTTCCTATCACTTTTAAACTTTAATCCTCCTCCACTTATATCAATAAGTAATATTGGTCCTATCCAATCCAATGATGGTGGTAAGGAGTAAAATATTTTTATTGCTGAGTTAAGGCGCTCGCTATGCCTTTTTTCTTTAAGTAGGTGTTTTTTGAGATTTTCTAAACTGGATTTCATTAA
Source organism: Candidatus Omnitrophota bacterium (assembly GCA_023818995.1). Classification (GTDB taxonomy): domain Bacteria; phylum Omnitrophota; class Gorgyraeia; order Duberdicusellales; family 4484-171; genus JAMWBQ01. Next base: position 419 of record JAMWDA010000120.1, on the reverse strand, counting down.
CTTTCACCTCCCTATCGGTAATTATCTCTTAATTCTATATTAATGTCAAACTATTTTCCCATAATTACCCCGTTGTACACTTACGAAGTGGACAATGGTTTTATTCTCTAAATTAATAATAACATATAAAAATATTTTTTTCAACATAGATTTGAATTTTATTCTATTTTTAGTTGAAAACATTCTTCCTCATAAAAATAAAGCAAATAATATGCCTGCTTAAGAGATTTAGAGAGAAAATCATAGAAATTTATGGAAACTTAGTAAATCGATAGATGCAAAAATTATATAGACTAATAGTAGTTTTCAAAACAGGGAATTCACAGATAACCTATTATAAAAAATACTTGAAGAGTTGATAAAAAAATGGTATGCTAAAAAATAAATTTTTATAAGGTTATGTTGGATATTAAATTTAT
>JAMWDA010000119.1 GCA_023818995.1 Candidatus Omnitrophota bacterium | reverse complement strand
AGGTAACCACTTGTCTACCAGATTATTATAAGTGGACACAATGGATATTTTTGAAACTCTACGAGAAGGGTCTTGCTTATCGTAAAGAAGCATTTGCTAACTGGTGCCCTTCTTGCAAAACAGTTTTAGCAAACGAACAGGTCATAGGAGGTAACTGTGAACGCTGTTCAACCCCTGTTGAACAGAAGAAATTAAAACAGTGGTTCTTGAAAATAACTAATTATGCAGAAAAACTGTTGGAAGATTTGAAATTACTTGAAGATTGGCCAGAGAGAGTAAAGATAATGCAAGACAATTGGATTGGTAAATCTTACGGTGTAGAAATAAAATTCCCTCTTAAAGGGATAAAAGAAACAATAGAGTGTTTCACTACCCGTGTAGATACTATCTTTGGAGCTACCTTTTTAGCTCTTAGCTGGGATCACCCTATAATAGAAAAGTTGATGGAAAATAATCCTTACAGGAGTAAAGTGTTAGAATTTATTGAACGATTAAAGAATCAACCTTTAGCCCCTAGATTAATTGACAGCTTTGAAAAAGAAGGTATTTTTACAGGAAGATACGTTATCAATCCTATGAATAATAAAGAACTACCTATTTGGATTGCTAATTATATCCTTTCTGAGTATGGCACAGGAGCAATTATGTGTGTTCCTGCTCATGATAAACGAGATTTTCTCTTTGCAAAAAAGTATAATTTACCTATCGTAGAAGTTATCCGTAAAGATAATTTTAACAGGGAGACAGACAATATAAACGATGTTTACGAAGGGGAAGGATTTTTAGTTAATTCTCAACAGTTCAACGGATTAACTTCTTCAGAGGCAAAAGAAAAATTAGCTGAGTATATGGAGAAGAAAGGTATAGGTAAGAGAGCAATAAATTACAAATTGAGAGATTGGCTTATTTCTCGACAAAGATATTGGGGAGCACCCATACCTATAATATACTGTGATAATTGTGGAGAGGTGCCTGTGCCCGAAGAAGACTTGCCCGTAATGCTTCCTGAAGGAGTGGAATTTCTTCCTACCGGTCAATCACCTCTAACCTATGTGGAAGAATTCTTCAATACTACCTGTCCAAAATGTAAAGGTAAGGCTAAAAGAGAAACAGATACTATGGATACCTTTGTGGATTCCAGTTGGTATTTCCTTCGTTATATTTCTCCTCGTAATGAAAATTTACCTTTTGTCAGTGAGGATGTAAATTATTGGTTACCCGTGGACCAATATATTGGTGGAGTGGAACATGCTATCCTCCATCTTATGTATTCTAGGTTTATAAATAAATTCCTTTATGATTTAGGATTGATAAATTTCTCCGAACCTTTTAAAAGACTGTTTACACAAGGTATGATCATTAAAGATGGAGCGAAAATGTCTAAATCAAAAGGTAACGTTGTATCTCCTGATTATATAACAAATAAGTACGGCGCCGATACTATGCGACTTTATATCCTTTTTATGGGTCCACCGGAAAAAGATGCGGAGTGGCAGGATGAAGGACTTCTTGGTAGTTGGCGATTCATAAATCGGGTTATAAGATTGTTGGATATACTTAAGGAATACAAGGATAAAGATACTGTTAAAAAACTTAATTCTACTGAGCAAGCTCTTTTAAGAAAAATGCATCTAACTATACGAGAAGTAACCATTGACCTTGAAGGTAACTTCCAATTTAACACAGCTATAAGTAGGATTATGGAATTAGTAAATCACACTTACAAAGCATTAGAGGAGGGAGTTGTCAGGAAGGAGTTATTTAGAGAAGTGGTAGATACAATATTTTTACTCCTCTCTCCTTTTACCCCACATATTAGTGAAGAGGCAAATTGTATTTTGGGTTATAATAACTCTATTTTTAAAAGGAAATGGCCAGATTTCTCAGAGGAATATATAAAAGAACAAGAAATAGATATAGCTATCTTGGTTAATGGTAAGGTAAAGGAACATTTAAAAATACCTGCAAATGCTTCTCAAAAGGAGATAGAAAAAAGAATTTTCGCTTTGGATAAAATAAAAAGTATTTTGGGAGATAGAACTCCCAAAAAAGTTTTTTATGTAGAGAAAAAACTGGTAAATATAGTCCTATAAAATGAGACTAAATAGTGTCTTTACTCCTCAAGAAAAAAGGGTAATAATATTCTTATGTTTCATACTTTTATTGGGTGGTTTCTTAAGACTATGGGGAGTAAAGGAAAAGATAAACAGTGTAAGCTTAAAGGAAAAACAGATTAAGGTTAACATAAATATAAACAACGCTTCATTGGAGGAAATAAAATCTATCCCTACTATTGGAGAAAATATTGCTCAAGAGATTATAAATTACCGTAATAGTAAAGGTAAATTTGATTCTTTAGAAGATTTGTTAAAAATTAAAGGCATTGGAGAAAAGAAATTAGCAATTATAAAAGATTTCATTAGCTTTTAAATTATTTACAAGGAGGATTTTTGATGGATGATTCCAACCTCTACAGCACAATGAGGATCAAAGGTGATAGTCTTGATGTATTTAAAAAAGAAAAACTACGCGTAGATAAAGATAGTGTAGATATAGGTAAAAAGGGAGGAGCGTTCTTTGTAATAATTGCTGGTATAGAGGTAGGAAGAATAATTATTATAGATAAACCAATAATGACTATAGGAAGAGAATTGGGAGTAGATATCGTTATACCCGAATTACATATTTCTCGTCGCCACGCCCAAGTAACCTCTCAAGGCAAACAGATAATCATAGTTGACCTTAATAGCACTAATGGAACTTTTGTTAATAATCAGCGCATAGATAAGTTATTACTAAAAGATGGTGATGAGGTTCGTGTAGGAGAGGTAATTATGAAATTTTTTCAGGAGGATTTAGATGCTGGTTGTATAGGATTAACTGATAACCAAGAAACACCCTCGGAATATTATCATAGGGTATATAAAGAGTGTGAGGCGTATTTTGGAGAAAGGACAAAACAATTTTTAGATAGACAGATAACCGCTCATTTAGGTAAGACCCCACAAAGTATCTCCCCTACCGATAGGGAAGAGTTAGCTAAATGGATAAGAATTTCCGGTAGTTTATTCTTAGAGGGAGAACGAGCTAAGGAACTCTCTATAAAGATTATTAATCTCTAATCTCCAAAAAATATAGATATTAACTCGCTAAAAACTCTCTCCGTAGATACAAAAGTATTGGTTATCCCAGAAATAATTCCCTTAGTTTCTTCTCCTATACCTCGCCAAAGAGCAAATAATCTATAACGTAAAAGACCTCTCTTTTCTATTTTTTCTCTACCCCAAACTTCATAGTTATACATTTTTATTATATTTTTGGGACCTTGGATGAAAACTCCATAAATGGGACTACGTACTACCTCGCACATTCTACGTGACATATTATAGAGGTGATGTGGCGTAGATAAAGCAAAAGAAATTTTGTACGAAAATAAGATTGAGACTAAAATTAAATTTGCCGTAAGTATTTTAAAAATCCTAAGTTTCATTATCCTCACCTAACTTTTCAAGATAATCCTTGACGAAATTAAATAAAGATTTTCTGTCTTTTAACTGTAAAATATATTTTTTTAAAACTACCTCTCCTCGGTAGGGCCGGAAACCATATCTAAGAGCTTCTTTGTAACTTTCTTTAACTCCTTTACCCTCCCCTACTACACGATAAACAGCAATCATTACTCCTGTTCTATCCCTACCATTTGTGCAATGAACAAATACAGGTTGAAGTTTAGGATTAAGAAGTATCTTAAGAAACTTAATAACTTTTTCATCCTCGGGCTCAGAATATATACTTAAAGGTATATGGACAAGGTTAAATCCATAATCGTGAACAATTTTTTGTTCGTAGAAGAACCGTTTATTTTTGCCACTGAAATTAACTATGGTTTTAATCCCTAATGATTTTAGGTAAATATAACCTTTATTTTTAGGATAACCACCGCGATAAATATAATCGTTAACTTTGGAAAAGTTAGGGATATCTACAAAAGGATCCTGAATATAGGTGAGATATGCACATTCTGAGATTAATAAAATACACAAGATAAATAATCCTTTTTTCATTAGTAACTATCTATTTATGTAAAAGCAAAATTCTTATAAAAAATATAATCAACTATCTCTTGAGAAGGCTTATTTTTAAAATTTAACTCCTCTTTTCGCTTTAGAAAACTATAGTGGTTCAAAAAATAATCTATGTTAGTTTGAGAAAATTTAGAAAGGATAACGTTTTCACCCAACCCTTCTTGGCGTTCGGTAAAATTTCTTAAAAGAAGACAAGGTTTATCTAAATAATAGCTTTCTTCTTGAATACTACCTCCATCAGTGATAACGAATTCACATTTTTCTAACAGATGGATAAAATGTGCGTGAGATAGAATCTTAAAGAAAAAAATCCTGCCACTTTTCAATCTTTCCTCCAAAGAAAACTTTTTAATTTGCTCAAGAGTAGGAGGATGTTGAACAAACACTAAATTAATAGTTTGAGAGATATTTTTTAATAGTTCTACTATAAACTCTAATTTTTTTCTGAAAAAAATATTTTCCAATCTGTGAATGGTAACTAAACAAAACTTTCCAAAGTTAAAATCAAAATTTATCTTTTTTTTCAAACTATAGAATGTTGATTCCAAAGAGGTATTATAAGATAACAAAACACTCTTTTTACCTAATCCCATTTTTTTTAAGTTATCAAAAGCATAAGGAGAAGGGGCAAAAAGAATATCGGATAATCTCATACATACTATGCGCACAATCTCCTCGGGGAATGGCTCAAGATAATTGTAAGAACGCAAACCTGCTTCTATGTGGGCTACTTTTATTCCCACACGTTTTGCCAAACAAAGAGCTAAAAGAGTAGAAACAGTATCCCCATGAATTAAACATATCCCTTTCCTACCTAAAAATATTTCCTTCGTAATCTTATTCTTATCAATCCCTTTATATATAATA
>JAMWDA010000118.1 GCA_023818995.1 Candidatus Omnitrophota bacterium | reverse complement strand
TAAAAATCGGCTCTCCTGCAGTTCCAGCTTTGATTAAGGCTTTGGGAGATGAAAATTGGAGTGTCCGCGAATCCGCAGCTAAAGCCTTAGGAGAAATCAAAGACCCTCGTGCAGTTCCATCTTTGATTAAGGCTTTGGGAGATGGAGATTCAGATGTCCGCAATTCCGCAGCAGAGGCTTTAGTCAAAATCGGCTCTCCTGCAGTTCCAGCTTTAATTGAGGCTTTGGGAGATGGAATTTGGTATGTCCGCTCATCCGCAGCCAAAGCCTTAGGAGAAATCAAAGACCCTCGTGCAGTTCCAGCTTTGATTAAGGCTTTGGGAGATAAAAATTCAGATGTCCGCAAATCCGCAATAAATAGTCTTAAATCTATTGCTAGAGAAACTAAAGATATTCAGGCATTAATAGGTTTATCCAAGATTAAAGAAGAAGGAATTTCTTTGATTGCCATTGGTAGACTCGGTGAAGTTGGAGATACGAGTGCGGTAAAGAGATTACAGTTCATTGCCATGAATGAATTCAAGCACAGTAAAGAAGAACGACAAGAAGCCAAGGAGGCATTAGAAAAGATAAGGAGTAGAGTTTCACCTGAAGAATGGGAAATGGCTACAGCAAGAAAGCATATTACTTTCAAAGATTTTGTGAAACTTCTTAAGATTTTTGGTATTGTCTTAGGAGGGATAGTTGTGCTTTGGAGTATTGCATGTCTTGTTAGTTATTTTATAGGAATAATAATAGCCAGAAATTCTGTAAGACAACAGCAGAACCAAGATAAAGATACTAAATTAGGTTTTATTATCCCTATTTTACCTTTTAGTTTTATAAATAATAAACCGGTCTCTTTTGGAAATACTAACTTTATTTATGTATTATTTGCAATAGTCGGAATAGGAATTTTACCCTATGTTCTTGTAAAGATAATTTTATCCTTGAGAAGAAACTTTTCTCAAAGAAAAGCTATTTTACCTTTTAGTAAGACATTGAAAGAATTGGTAACTCTGCGCGAAAATGAAAAGGTAGATAAGAAAATAGTTTCAATAGTGTTGCGTATGGGCGTTAAAAGTAGAATTGGTGGTGTTAGCATATGGGTTGGTGGGTGGGTATTAATTTTAAGTAGTTTAGTTCTCTTTGGTGCGATATACACCTCTATAGAGTTTTTAATTATTTTGATGGTCCTTAGTGCAGGCGGTTGGATAATTCAGTCTGAAATAGGTATTAATTTTATTAGTCAACTAATCGATATAACAAAGATTATCTTTAGAGTTTTGACTTATCCAACAAATTACTTAAAGATGATGCGCGAGTATAGCCGTAGTAGTGCTAAAAGCCCTGAACATTTCTATCTTTTAAGAAGATTTAGAAAAGAACAAGGCGAGAGAATGTTTAATGAAATTGAGGGATTAGTGAAAGAAAGATTTGGTAAAGAGATTCAATATCAGATTATGGATTGGATTATTAGTCTTGCTTATAAGATGTCATTAAAAAATAAAGATGTCAGAGATTTATTAGAAATACAGGTTCCGGTGGCTGTGGAAGTATCTGAGGGGATAGATGATTTTAAACGAAATTTAGAAGTAGTAGAAAAAATTCTTACAGGACCTTATGACCTTAAGCTTATAAAAGACAAAACAAAGTTTAAGGCATTCTTTGAGAAGGTAGGTAAGGATTTAAAACCTATTAATGTTGATGAAACAGTTGAGACCATTGGGCTTTTAGAACACAGATTAAGACAGAAGGGATTTAATATAAACCATTTTTACAATGAAGTTTTCAGAAGTATGGACAGAAACACGCTCAGTAAAAGTTTAGAGATTATATTAGGAATTGTAAAATTTGGGTTCTTTCCTACAGAAACCTTGATAAATATAGCTAAAGCCTCTACCGACCGAGATGGTTTATATAAAAAATGGCAAAAAGTAATGTCTGAAATACATGCAGGAGGTTTTGATATAAATAATCCTTTACATATTGAATTAGAATATTCTACTTTTAGGCGTATCGTGGATAACAGCCGGATTGTATCTGAGGCATTTAGAGGTTATACTTATAAAGATTATATTGGTATGGTGAAACAAAAAAGAGAAAAAGCCCACATTAGTCCGAAAGAGCAAGCTGAAATAGTCTATGCAGCTTATGAGGCTTTAAGATTAAAAGAGTTTATTGAAGAGGTTAGAAGAAAGGCAGTTAGTTTAGGAAGAGATGTATGGATAGTGCCTAATTTCAGTTTAGGAAGATTTGTGACGGTCTTTATTGAACCAGACTTAAGATTTGAGGATATAGAAATTGTCTTTGCCAAGATAGGTTCAAGCCAGACTCATGAAAATCCTTATTATATTGACCCAAGATTCGTGCGTAGTCAGGTGTTACATAGAATTATTGAAGAGAGGCCGATTATTATTGTAGTAGATGCCTCTGTACATTTGGATCGTTACCCAGATGCGCATCAAGGTTATCTTAATTTAGCCATTGCATTAGATGATGTGATTTCAGGTGGGACGGTATCTAAGTATGCCCAGTTAGTTGGTAGGAGTCGAAAATTTATTAATGTATTAAAGAGACAGAGTGATTTTAGAGCAATAAAGAAAATTATTCAGAAGGAATATAGTAATATCTCTAATAATAAAGACCCAAGTCTTTATAGTTTTTATTTCTGGAATCCAAGGGGAGCACAGCTAAAAATTAGATCTTCTTGGCAGACACGTCGTGGAACAATAGGTAAGCCTCATTGTTTTAAACTCGATGATCTACAAGGTCCGGCATTTATATTTGTGAATTCAGTAGTAACAGATAAGGAGATACCTCAGGAGATAAAACAAAAAACCAGTAATATTGAGCATAGCCCGGGTTATTTTGATGATGTGGATTATTTAAGAATTGGTTGTCTTTTATTTAAGTTTGATGATAGTGGTGTGCATTTAGCAGATAAATTACATGAACTAGAGATGCAGGCTGGTAATGAAATAGGGGTTGGAAATAGAAAAATAAGAACTTTTGATGTGGATTTAGCTGATGATATAGTAGGAGGTAGTCCATCTGTTCAACAGTATTCTCCAAGTCTTCCTGTTGAACAGAACATAATTAAGATACGCAGGTTATTAGATGAGTTAACTGATAGGAACTCCAAGATTCGCGCTGATGCCGCCCAGACATTAGGTGAATTTATCGGTAATGAAACCATTGCAATGCGATTGAGAGAAGTTTTGTTGAAGGATAAAAATAAAGAGGTTCGGTATTGGGCAGCTTCATCTTTAGGTCTTTTAGGTATAAAAGAGTCGGCTGAAGAATTGTCAAAGGCGTTACTTGAAGATAGAGATACAGATGTGAGGATGGAGGCAGCGCGGGCTTTGGGTAGATTAGGAGCTTCTACTAAAATTTCTTCTTTAAGTAAAGCATTAGAGAAAGAAAAAGATGTTAATGTAAAACATAAGATTATTCAAGCTTTACGAGAGATAAGAACTCCGGAAGTATTACCTGTATTATTAAGAGCCTTACAGAAAGATAATAATCCAGAGATTCGTTCAGCAGCAGGAGAAGCATATTTAGATATCGGTAGGACTGATGCAGTCCCTGAAGCACTTAAATGCCTTAAAGATGAGAGTGAATTTGTTAGAGCGATGCTTGTAGAGGGTTTAGGAGACCTTGCAGATAGTTTAGGAGATAAAAAATTAGAGGTTGTAAGGGTATTGTCAGATTTGTTACTTAAAGATAAATCAGCGGTAGTAAGGGAGAGGATAGCTTGGGCATTAGGTCAAATTAATGAGGCGAGTGTTCTTGAGGTGATAAATAAGGCTATAAGGGTTGAATCTAATGAACAGGTTAAAGACATGCTAAATCAAACAAAAGAGAGATTAGATAACATTAATAATCCTTCTAATGTTAAAGTAGATAAGCCCGCTATTTTAAGGGATACCGAGGTCAAAAAGCACGAGACAAATAGAGAAGTTTCATCAATTATTCATATAGAAGGCGTTTCTATTAATATCACAAAGATCAACGCTTTTATATTTGATTTGGATAATACCTTGGCAGTTGTTGGTCAGCCAATTTCTTTTCCCATAAATGAATGCCTAATACAGCTTCTTAAAAAAGGTAAGCATATAGCTATAACCAGTCTTGAAAGGGAAGAAAATATGGAGTCAAGGGTCTGGGCACAAATTCCATCAGAATTACGGAAAAATTTACACATATATTCAAATGGAGGAACAGTTGGATTTGGATTTAATAATAAGGGAGAAAAGATTTTTTATTATAGATTTACCCTTGAGACTAAAGAGAGGAATGAGGTTCTAGGGATAGTTCAATCTATTTTAGGGGACAGACCTTACAAAAATATCCCGTTAGATTATAAGATAAAAATTAAACTTGGTAGAAAAATTTTGAGGCAGAAAAAGGAGATAGCTACAAAAATACAGAATAGTTTAAAACAGAAAGGTATAGAAGCTACTGTTGTTTTTCAAGGTGATAGGCATATAAATATTTTTAAATTTGGCAAACTATCTGCAGCAAAAGACTTTTTATCTCGGTGTAACCTTGAAGAGGAGAATGTTTTAATTATAGTAGATAAAGCTAGAAGTTTTGGTTCAGATAGGAGGCTTTTGATCTCTTTCCCTAAAGCAGTTTCTATAAATGTGGGAAGCACTTCACCAACGATTGCCCACGAAAATCCAAATGTCATTCAAACTAAGGTAAAAAATCTATTAGCCACTAAGATGGTTTTAGAAGCTGTAATAGCTGGCTTGGAAGTTGCAGGTAATAAATATCCATCCAAACTTCCAAAAACCGATGAGCCAGACAGGATGCCTACTCAAGAGGAACTTCAAATCATAAACTCAGCCTTTGGAGATGGATTAAAGGCGTTGGTTGAAAGAGGAATTGATTTAGAGAAGATAACTGTGATCAGTCCATCTTTATCTGCACCTGCAGAAGTAAAAGGAGGAGTTCTTTATATCAACCCCAATACTTT
>JAMWDA010000117.1 GCA_023818995.1 Candidatus Omnitrophota bacterium | reverse complement strand
ATTAATACTAACATAGGGACATCACCGGAGAAAAAAGAGTATAAAGATGAAATAGAAAAACTTAAAATAGCAATCTCTTTAGGCACAGATACAGTTATGGATCTAAGCACGGGAGGAAATTTAAAAAAGATACGCAAGGAAATAATAAAATATTCTTCTGTACCTGTAGGAACAGTGCCTATATACGAAATAGCAAAAAATACAGAAAATAAAAAAGGAAGTTTTGATAAGTTTACCTTAGATGATATACTTGAAGTTATAACTGAGCAAGCAAAAGATGGTGTAGACTTTTTTACTATTCATGCGGGAATATTAAAGAATACTCTTAATATTATTAAGGAAAATAAAAGGGTAGGTGGTATAGTCAGCAGGGGTGGGGCAATTCTGGCAAGGTGGATGTATGTAAATAATAAAGAAAACCCTCTATATGAAAGTTTTGATAAAATTTTAAGTATTGCTAAAGAGTACAATATTGTAATTAGTTTAGGAGATGCTCTTAGGCCGGGTGCGGTGGCTGACTCTACGGATACTCTTCAAATTCAAGAATTAAAAGTACTAAGTGAACTGGTGAAAGTATGTTTAAATGAAGGTGTCCAGGTAATGGTGGAAGGTCCCGGTCATATTAAACTGGATGAAATTGGGACAAATATATTATTAGCAAAAAAACTATGTAGGGGGGTACCATTTTATGTTTTCGGACCTCTTCCTACTGATATAGCTTCTGGTTATGACCATATCACTTCTGCTATAGGTGGTGCAATTGCTGGATTAAATGGAGCTGATTTCCTATGTGTAGTAACGCCTGCTGAACATCTAAGACACCCATCTATAGAAGATATTAAAGAAGGTATAATTGCTTCTAAAATAGCTGCCCACTCTGTTGATATCTTACATTTCCCAGAAGAATGGCAAAAAGATTTAAACCTATCCTTATACAGAAAGAAAAGAGATTGGCCCAATATATTCAAATTATCTATTAATAAAAATAAGGCTGAAGCATATAGAAAATCTTTAGAAACTCATAATACCGATATATGTACTATGTGTGGTAAATTTTGTTCTTTAAAAATACTCGATAGCTGTAATTTATATAAATAATATAAAATCGCGGGCGTGGTTCAATGGTAGAACACTAGCTTCCCAAGCTAGTAACGGCGGTTCGATTCCGCTCGCCCGCTTTATTTAGACAAGGAAGTTATTGTTAATATTTGAATTCATAATTTTATTTATGAACTCTAATAATTTATTTTTTCAGGAAATAGTTAATCTTATTGATAAAAGAATAAATTCTTTTATAGAAGGTTATAGACAAAACTTAGCACTCTTATCTAACGATAGAGAAGAAATCTCTTACCTTTTGAACAAACATTTGTCTATAAAAGAATATAAAGGGGTAGTAACAATATATATAAATGCTCTTTATATGGGAGATAGAGAAATTTATAAAAATGTTGTTTACGATTTACTTTCTAATTACTTAGGTACACAAAATAATTTAGATAGTTTAATTATTTCAGCTAAAGAAATCATACCTTTAACGACAAGCTTAATAAGAGATAACTTAGGAAAGAAAAGTATATCTTTTATTAAAGTCTTAGAATTGATTAATCGATTTATCAATGAAACTTCTCGTAAATGTATTTTTATAATAGAAGAGTTTACTAACCTTAGAGAAACCTACGATAATTTTCATCAAGATTTCTCTCAATTTATTATGCTCCAAAAAATGTGTATGGTTATTCTTGCTAGTTCCCATATAGAATCTGCACAAAAAATGCTCTCCACAGAATTAAATTTTCTCTTTGGTAATTTTGAGAAAATATTTTTAGGTGAGTCTAATTTTATAAATTCTTACATTTACTTAAAAGAGGCAATAAAACCTCTTAATCCTACTCCATTCTTACTATCATTCTTCGTAGATATTTTGGGTAAGAACATTATTTACTACGATATAATGGCTGAAAACATAAAAAGATATAACGATAGCGACGAGGTTAAGTGCACAGAAATAGCCATTGAAAACTCTCTATATAGGAAAGAATCTTATTTCTATCAGAAATTTATTGGTATAATAGATAAATTAAAAGAAAAAGTAAAAGAACATATATTTTTATTGAGGATATTGTTTACCCTAAGTAATGGCTACAACCGTAAAAAAGATATCTTATCTTTAGAAATATGTGAAAGTAAAATTTTATTGACAAAACTACAAAGATTAGTAGAGATGGGAATAATTAGTAATTTTGGTGATCTCTATAAAATTAAAGATGAGCTGTTTTCTTTTTGGCTTTCTCATATATTCTGTTTTGAAGTCTACCCCAATATTTTTAGTTACTATCAAAAAAAACATCTATTTAGAGAGAAATTATGCGACACTTTAAAAATATTTAAAGAAAGTTTCTATAAAGATAAACTTAAAAGGATATTAGAACTCCTAAATTCTTTTAACGATGATATCTTAAAATTAGGTATAAATAAATTGAAACTACCTTACGTAGAAAAAACAAAAGTTATATCCTATCCCGAAGGAAAGATTAATTTAATTATTGGAGAAGGTAAAGAAATAATATTTGCCGGCATAAAAGAAGGATTGGTAGAAGATACAGATATTATCTATTATCTGGAGAAAGCAAGCGCTCTTAAAAATAAAAATGTAAAAAGAATTTTTATAACGCTGGATAGATTTACTACCTCTGCTAAAGTTATCTCAGAACAAAATAAACTGTTAACTTGGGATAACGATGATATAAATAATCTATTAAAAATCTATCATAAACCAATCATTATAGATGAAAATATTATTAATTTCTGATACACACATACCAGTTTCTACTACTAATATTCCTAAAAAAATATTAGAAGAAGCAAGTAATTGTGATTTATGTTTACATGCCGGTGACCTTATAGATTACAAAGTATTCCTTACTCTCTCTCAAATAGTTAAAACCGAAGCTGTATGTGGTAATATGGATAATTGGGAAGTAAAAGAAAAATTACCATCTAAGAAAATAATAGAGGTTGAGGCAATAAAAATAGGTCTTATCCATGGTAGCGGACATCCTCAAAAGCTTATATCTTTCGTCAATAATTCTTTTGCTCAAGAATTTGATATTATAGATTTGTTTGTATTCGGACATTCTCATTGTGCCTTGGATGAAACAATTAATGGTAAGATATACTTCAATCCTGGTTCACCAACAGATAAGATATTTGCTCCTTACAATTCATACGGTATCATTTCTATAGAAAATAACAAAATAGAAAGGAGGCTGATGAGAATTGGATAGATTATGGGCACCGTGGCGGATAGACTATGTAACAAAAAAGAATAAAGGTAATTGTATATTCTGCAAAGCTTATAGAGATAATAAGGATAAAGATAATCTTATCTTTTATCGTTCAAAATATTGTTTTGCTTTACTTAATTTATTCCCTTACAACAACGGACATACTATGATAGTACCTAACCGTCATGTAGGTGAGCCTGATAAGCTTAGGGATGAGGAGTTTTTAGATATAATACATACAAAAATAAAAGTTTTATCTATATTAAAAAAAGTTCTTAAACCCAACGGATTTAATATAGGAATTAATATTGGGAAAGATGCGGGGGCGGGTATAAAAAATCACCTTCATATTCATATTGTGCCTAGATGGGCGGGGGATACAAACTTTATGCCTGTAATTTTTAACACTAAAATAATTTCCCAAAGTTTGGAAGAATTGTACAAAAAATTAATTACTTTATGATGAAAAGATATAAAGCTATATTTTCTTCACTACATACACTTTATCGTTTAACACATAGTTTTACTGACCCCAAAGATTTTATCGTCGGCGTAAGCAAACTCTATAAGAATATTTTTAAAGCGGATAAAGTAATCTTAGTTTGTAAAATATCTAACTTTTATAATTTTATCAAAGTTCAACTTTACAACAAAAAACAAATGGTCAAAAAAGGAGGAATATCCATCCTATCTAAAAGAGAAAAAGATATTCTAAAAGATACCAAAGAAATAATTTTAGATACCAGATTAATTTGTCCACTTGTATTTATTGAACCATTTGGCATAGTTTATATAAAGAGAACAACCAAAAATGATATTTTTGACGATTTAGAGAAAAGATGGTTTATATCAATTTCTGAACAGGTTAGTGTTTATATCAAAATATACAATCTATATCAAGAGCAGAGGAAAACCATCTTAAACTATATAAAATCACTAACTACCCTCCTAAACCAGTATATACCAACATCACATCTTCATCCCAAAAGCACAGCCAAATTACTTCGTATGTTAAGTAAGGAACTAAAATTATCTTCATCGGAAATAAAATCTTTGGAATATGCATCCCTATTACATGATGCAGGCAAATTACATATCCCTTCCACCTTACTTACTAAACAACATCCCTTGACCGATAAAGAATATAAACTTATTATGAAACATCCTCGTAAGGGTGTAGAATTAATAAAAGAATTAGAATTATTAAAGCCGGTTATACCTATCATCCTTCATCATCATGAAAGGTACGATGGTAAAGGTTATCCATCTCATCTAAAAAAAGAAGAAATACCTTTAGGTTCAAGAATATTAGCTGTAATAGATGCTTTTGACGCTATGTTTTTTGGCAGACCTTATAAAAAGAATATGGGTTTAGAAGAAGTGGAAAGAGAGTTGTATAATCAAAAAGAAAAACAATTTGACCCAAAAATTATAGATTGCTTTATAAAAATACTTAATATGAAAGATACAAAAAAATACTTGAACTCTTTAAGATAAATTTTATAATAAATTTAGATATTTAAAAAATAACCTATGAGAGAGGAACAGTTGAAATTTTTCCGTACTTCTAGTGAGGATGACTTATTTTCTAAAAGAAAAATAATAAAGGTCCCCTTAGATACCATTCTTTTAATAAGTGTTATTAATATTCTTTTCGTTATTTTATCTTTCTCCTTATGAGTTTATCGTGGACAAAAATCCT
>JAMWDA010000116.1 GCA_023818995.1 Candidatus Omnitrophota bacterium | reverse complement strand
AAAAAGCAAAAAAAAAGTTTTGGCTTGTTCCTTTCCCATTCGAAATTCAGGGAGTTCTTCTGCAAATGTGTTAGAGAAAAAAACTAATAAGTAAAGAAAGAGAAAGTTTCTTACTAACATAAAAATAAAACGTATAAGTTTTTTATTCAAGGTTTTCTGAAGTTTCCTCTTCATCTTGGTTTATAAGTGTTGGAGTTGTGGATATATCACTAGAAGAGTGTCGATTGAGTTCATGGAAAACACGGATTGCTTTTTCTATATTTTCTAGAATAACTACTCCTGAACCTTCAGCTAAAACGAACCCATCACGATATAAATCAAATGGCCGATAAGCTTTTTTCGGGTTAGAATTATTCTTAGAAAGACTACCGTAAGTATTAGCACAGAGTAAAGCGTAAGGAGTAATTGGTGCCTCCATCCCGCCGGCTAAAACAAAATCTACTTTATCATCGCAAATACTCTTTGCTCCATACCATATAGCTAAACCAGAAGAAGCTCTATCAGAAACCACAGTTTTACTATAACCTTTAAAACCATAGTATATAGTAATCTGACCTTGAGGAGCGGCAGGAAACCATGCCGAAGCCATATAAGGAGATATTCCTTCTCTACCCTCCATATACATATCTCTCAACTCTGTCTCAGCAAATAGCCAGCCTCCTAAAGCATTACCCATAAATACTCCTACTCGCTTCTTATCTATATTATCTAAATTAAGTTTAGCATCAGCGATAGCTTCATTACTCGCTACTAAAGCCGTATGAGAAAAAATATCTATTCTTTTTACCAATCGGGAAGATATAGGTGAGTAAACATCCAATTGATGCACCTGACCAGCAATCCTTGAAGGATAAAGGGTAGCATCAAACCTATTTATCTCATCTACAAAGGATTGACACTTTTTTAAATTAGCCCAGAAGGTTTCTTTTTTTAATCCACAAGGAGAAATTACCCCTATACCACTAATGGCTATATCTAACATAATTATTCCCAACGTTTAAAAATTAAACTTGAATGGATACCAGAAAACCCGCTACTCGTCTTTAATATATAATCAACTCTTTTCTCTCTCGCTTTATTAGGTATATAATCTAAATCGCAAGCTGGATCAGGTTCTTCTAAATTTATGGTTGGAGGTAGTATATTATGCTTAAATATTAACGCACAGAGAACCGCCTCTACAGCATTAGCTCCTGCAAGAGGATGTCCTAACATAGATTTTATTGAACTAATGGGGATTCTATAAGCTAAATCTTTAAAAAATATCTTATAAGCATTTGTCTCAAAAATATCGTTCTGGGGAGTAGAACTACCATGTGTATTTATATAATCTATCTTATCTTTATTTATCTTAGCATCTTTGAATGTCTCCTCTATACAATGAACCATAGCTAAACCATCTTCGGGTAAATCGGTCATATGGTAAGCGTTACAGCTTGTTCCATAACCAATTAACTCACAGTAAATCTTGGCATCTCTTTTTAAAGCATGTTCTAATTCCTCTAAAATTAAAACTCCTGCTCCTTCAGAAAGAACGAATCCATCACGTCTACGGTCAAATGGTCTACTGGCTTTCTCCGGCTCATCATTATTTTTAGAGATTGCTCCAATAACATCAAAAGCACCAAAGGTAATAGGTGTAATGGGCGCTTCTCCTCCTCCGGCAACAATTAAATCTTGTCTACCATCCCTAATTAGCTCTAAAGAAAAACCTAAGGCATCAGTAGCAGCAGTGCAACCTGTAGAGATTGTGCAATTCATACCTTTCAATCCATAAAGAGAGGAAATTTCTATAGAAGGTGTATTAAACATTGCTGCATCGTATAGATAAGGTCTTACTTTCTTAGGATTAATGGGATTCTTACCCCAATCGGTAACCAACAAAAATTCTTCTTCCATAAACCTTGTCCCACAGATAGCATTCGCTAAAACTACCCCCACTCTATACCCATTCAATCTATCAAAATTAAGATTAGCATCCTCTATCGCCTGTTTAGCACAAGCTATATTAAATTGCACGTATCTATCCATACGGTGATAATCCCTAATTCCAAATTTTGAAGGGTCGAAATCTAAACTTTGTGCAGCGATCTTAGAGTTAAATAAACTAACATCAAAATTTTCTACTTTGCGAACAAAACTTTTACCAGAAATTAGATTGTTATAAAAAGTATCTAAATCGTTTCCTGCTGGACTAACTATTCCTAAACCAGTAATTACTACCCGTCTCATCAATACTCCCGTTTTACTCGGAAAACTACCTTACCCCCATCAGGACAGGTAACTGTATCTATAGAGTTATTATCTTCCATAAAGAAAAACTTTGCTCCAAAATTTAAAGCAAATAAAGCAGGAAAAGCACAATGGTATGCTGCTCCACAGAAATCTTTTGGACATTTAAGACCTTTTACAAAGAATTTATCTCCTACCTTGTATCCATAGGAACAATTGCCTGTAGATTTTATTACCTCAAGGGACATATCCTTGGGCTGTGGTCCTTTGTAGTTGGTGTCCTTAGGTAGAAATTCTATATTACCTTTATGGTCAAAAATCTCTACTTTAAAGGTCAATTTACCACCATCAGGGCACGTTACTTGTAAGGAGCGCTGATTTTCCTGCAAGGGAAAACGTGCACCAAAACTCAAAGCATAAATTACAGGAAAAAGCACATGCGCTAAACCTAAACAGAAAAATTCTGGCGGATGAGTAAAATCCTCAAGGATAATTTCATCTTTCTCCTTATAACCATGGTAACAATCACCTTCAACTTTTAATACGGTAAGCTTTAATCGCGGGAAAGGAGTATTTACTATTTCCCTATCTTCCACAAAATTATTGCGAGGAATAAGATTTTTTGTCTTACTAATCAACTCCTCTATGGTAATAAATTCATTATCTTTCTCTACCTTGTGAACTAATTCAACTAATTTCTTATTTAAGGGAGTATAAAAAGAGTTCTTTCTTCCTATCTCTACAAAAGCACCATTAAGATAATCAATTTCTGAAGGTCTATTGCGTCTTATACTCTGTAGAACCGAACCGTAGAGAGGCTCTTTACTTAAATTGCTCATTATATTAGAAAATATCTTTGCTCCCTCCTCTATAGGTAAAGAAACTAATTTAACTAACCGCTCCACAGGAAAATCAGGTAGGTCAGCTAATTCTATATTAGCTTTTCTTACGGCACCTAATCCTTCTCGCCAAATTCCTATACTTATCTGGCACAAATCTAAATTAGAAAAACACTCCTGCATACTCTTATTTACTATTGCAGGAATACAATTATTAGCGTTAAGAAAAAGTTTTAACCATTTCATACCCAAAATTTTATCTGTTAATTTTATAGAGAAACTTTCCTTAAACACATCCGCAATGGTCTCTAAATTACTGTCTATGTTACCATCCAATCTACCTAAAATCCAATCTCCTTCAAAATTATGTATAACTAAACCTGGTTGTAAATAAGTTGCTCCAAACATTACGATAGTTGATATAATTTTCTCCTTAGGTAAAAACTCAGAAACAATTTCCTCTGCTTTTATCCCATTCTGCACAGTTAAAATAAAACTATCTTTAAGATAATTAATGTTATCTACTAATATATCCCTTACATCCTGAGTTTTTACCGCTAATATAGCTAAATCCACAGGTTGATTTAGTTTATCGTAAACTTTTATATTATTAAGATTATAACTGCCACGCACGCCTCTTATAGTTATCCCTTTATCTTTTATAACCTCTATAGTTTCTTTACGGCTAACTAAAAAAACATCTTTTTTATTTTTTAAATAGCCGGCCAGAACTGTTCCAATTGCTCCTAAACCTAAAATACCTATACGCATAAATTAAGAACTCTTAATTCCTAACTCTTTAAATAATCTCTCCATCATCCCTCTAAAGGCAGGAGGAACCTCTCTAAAGAAAGCTTCAATTAAATCTTTCTCCTCCACAAACTCTGATTTTCTCTCCCCAGCAATTTTTTCTGCAGTTTCTTTAACCAAACTTTGAGCAATTGTGCGATGAAATAAAGGTAGATTACTGATTATTTTTTTAAACACTTCCTCTGCTTTATCACTCCATTTTATATCCATACTAAATCCTCTCTATAAGTTCAAAAACCAAATTAACCATTTTTTCCTCTCCTTCAAAAAAGCGAAAATCAGAGAATCCTAACTCTCCTGTAATAAGGTTATCGGAAACAGTTAAAACTACAGCGACCCTCTTCTTATAAAGATTAGCTACAGTAACAAAAGGAGTGGTAACCATATCCACAGCAATTGCTCCCTTTTTAATATAACTATTGACTATATCTTTAGTCTCTCTAAAGATAGCATCAGTAGTCCAAATCCCTCCCCTATAAGTTTTACCAATTCTCTTAAATTCTTCCTCTAAAATATTGGTAAGCTCTTTATCTACTTTAGATATAAAATCATCATCTACATAGTATCTGGTAGCTCCATCTCCCCGTATAATATCTTCAGCAATAATAAAATCTCCTATATTTATGTTAGAAAGCAAAGCTCCACAGGAACCAACTCTAATAAGAGTATCTATACCTCCCACACATAAAAGCTCTGTTACAAAAGCAGAATCAGGAGAATAGAATCCTCCATTACCTACAGTAACTCTCCTACCCTTATAATCTCCTGTCCAAAAGGTATAACCTAAAAAAGTGAAATTTTTAACAGGGTTTTTTAATTTACTCAAGCAGAACTTCGCCCGATGTTCCTGCCCACTTATAATACCAATACTCCCAAAATCACCTAATTTAAACTGTAAAGTTTCTAATAAATCTTGAGGTGATAAATGTATGTTTCTTTGCATCATAATAAACTCCTTTTATCATAAAATTTTAATAATAAAATTTTACTATTTTATTTTAAAAAATCAACTAAAATTTTTACTGGTGTAAAAGCAAAATAGAAATTTCATATTTTTAGCAAAATAGAAATTTCATATTTTAAAGAGCTTCTACCAAAGCTTCTCCCTTTTCTTCAAAGTTAAG
>JAMWDA010000115.1:2955-5018 GCA_023818995.1 Candidatus Omnitrophota bacterium | reverse complement strand
TTATGGACCAGATAAACATTGTCGTCGATACAGTAAAGCAGGCTCTTGAAAAAACACCACCTGAACTTGCTGCTGACATAGTTGACAAAGGAATAGTACTTGCTGGAGGTGGTTCGCTACTTGCTAACTTCGATGTCTTAATAAGAGAAATAACGGGCCTTCCAGTAATGTATGCTGACGACCCTCTTAAATGTCTTTTTTTAGCTTCAGGAAAAATCCTTGACCAATCATATTTACTAAAATCTCTTACAATATAAGAGTAAGGGTGTTTTGCCTCTTCGTTCTCTAAGACTTTCTCGGATAGCTCTACGAATTCTAGCTCTGCTATAGTTAAGATCTTCTTTGGCTCGTAAGCCTTTGCGCTTTCTGCTATAGTTCCCATTAGATTAGTTTACCTCCATTTTAGATTTAGATTTAAAGTTAGTAATTTTATTCCAGAAAAGTCCACCAACAAAGCCGAGAACTAAAGCCATAGCCCCGAGTAAAAGAGTTACCCCGACATCAAACGAATAATAACTACAATCTTCAATCATTTTTCAAGCACCTGTTTTATTTTGGCGATTTCACTATACAACATCAGATAGCAACTTAGCTTTAATTCTGAATATTCCAGATTACTATTATACTCCTTCCATTCTTCCAAAACATCTAAGCGACCTTGAAGTTGGGCTTTTATTGAGATAGGTATGTATGTTCTTCCTCTTTTACCCCTGCCTTTAAGTATCTTTATTAATTCGTCATTTGTTGGTTTCATTTTCCACTTCTTAACAATTTATTTAATCTTTCGCATTCGTCTTTCCATCTTTTTGCTTCTGCTTGATAATCATTTGGATTTTCTATTTCTTTCATTAATTGATGAGCTTGATTAACGAAGTTCATAGTTATAGTCCAAAAATGTTCTTTATGATTCAAAATCAATCTTTCCAATCTTTCTTGAGTTGTTAGTTTTGTCATCTTAATAATATCCTTAAACAAATTCTACAAGTAACTTTGTTTTTTTTAGTTGTAATATTCAAAGGCTCAATATCCCAACGGCATAAACAGCGTCCCTTTTTAGCAAAATGAATTGCTTTACGTCTACTAAATGTTATTTGTTTAAGTCCCATTTTTGGTTTTTTTGTTTGACAATACTCACAATTATTATGAAGTTTAGTAGCCATAGTCCCCCTTTAGTTTCTCTGCCGTTTTTGACTCTCCAAATCTAGCAGATACAGAGATAATTATATTTTCCCTAATTTTTCCCTCATAGTGAGAATTAATAATTATAAACTCTTTAATTCTACGATCTCTTAAAAGGATCTCTTTTACTTCTGTAGAATTATGTCCTTTATTCTTTAGTTTATGTATCCGGCTAGTTAAGCTCTCTCCTAAAACTTCTCTCCACGGAAAACGTAAGATTTTAGATCTGTCTATTTGGCTATTTATTATTTTCCAATCTTTAGAGCTCATTTAATCATAAAATAAAGATCTTAGTTCTTCTTGTCTGCTAAGTTCTTTACTAACCTCCTCTATTATTTGTTCTGCGTTCATTCTTCTTTTAACCTCCTAGTTTTTAGAGTACAACTCGGACAAGTAACCATTATAGCGTCGGAGTTAGTGTCCCACTCGTAAGAACAAGTATGACACTTAACCTTTACTGCCTTTAGATCTTTTGCTCCGTCGTAATCCATAGTTATTATAAGTAGTAGTAGTATTTAAATGTTTCTATTTTAGAAGATCGGAGAAACCTCAACCAAAAGATTTATATACTTACTTACTTACTTACATATAAAGATAAACATATATAAGATATGGTAAAAATAAATAAAACAATCTGTATTGATGAGGATCTTTTCCTATACCTTAGGAAAGAAAACATTAACGCCTCGGAGTTAATTAACAATTTGTTAAGAGACAGCGTCGGAGTTAAAAGATTAATAGATATGTCTAAAGAAGAATTACAAGTAGAATTAAGAAAAGAAGAGCTAAAAAGAGAGTATGAAGATAAACTTAAGGAGCTAAATAATAATGGGACTTGAAGAAATAAAGGAGGCTATGAGACTTAAAGATCAAATAGAAATAGA
>JAMWDA010000115.1:0-2945 GCA_023818995.1 Candidatus Omnitrophota bacterium | reverse complement strand
TGTTTATCCATAGACAAAACAAATTAAATAATATGCCTTGGATACGTAAACTCCAAGAGCCAGAATATATAGATCAATTAAAACGCCTAGAGCGTACCCAGAAAGAGGTTTTTAACTGGGCTATTAAGGAAAAATACAAAATTAAAAAAATAGATATAGATAGCGAGTTCGGACACTTCTTTTTAGCATTACTAAGAGGAGAAGTAAAGTCCTTACACGAATATATTTATAAAAATACGACTTGGCTAAACAAAAAAGACTCTAAGAACTAAACAGCTTTTTTGCCTCTACTAATCCCTTTTCCATTAAAAACCTCATATCTTCTTGCCCTCTTTGTCTTATACTTTTCATTTTATTAACCCAACAAGTATTATGAAACTTAAAATCTTCTAGATAATCCCAATCTTCAAACTCCTTAATTTTAGTCTGTAACCAAACTTGTAACTCTCCGTCTAGTATTGGCTCTTTACAGATCTCGCAGATAAAAGGTTTAATAAATTCCGTTCTTTCTAGAGGGAGATTATCGGTTATAGTTTGTTTCATTTTACCAGATAGAAAAGCCTAAATTGTTCTCTCTTCTTATAGGTTTATTCTTTATTTTGCCTAACTTCTTAGATCTCTTATTCATTTCCGCACGTTCTCTAGCCTCTTGCCGTCTTTGAGCCTCCGCCATAGTTCCTAAACCCCTCCCAACCGCCCTAAGTCCTCCAATAAATCCTTTTTGGATCTTATGTTCTGTCGGGTGTTCTCTAGCAAATTGTTTAGCTCTGATCTCTCTTTTTAAAAACTTTCTCCTTTCCCCGAGTTTTGCTAATTCTTTCTCGTTTTCTTCAAAAGATACTTCTCGTCTATATTGCCTCTCTAAATCTTCTAGGGTTTCCATAATTAATAATTATCTTTTAAGTATTTAACACTTTTTCTGGCTTTGTTTAATAAGTAGTGGCTGTTTAAAAAGTCAATAGGATAAAATTTTCTTTTTTCTTAAAGGATAGTAAACAACTCCTAAAATAATCAAAATAATTCCAATACTTAAAGCCCCATAACCAGCATAAACATATTTTATATTTTCCTCAAATAATTTTACTAAAGCCAGTCCCAAAGCAAACGACGCAAAACCAGTCCTAATATAAGCGAGAGTATTTCTTTCATTCGCTAAAATCGTTCTTTCTTGTGCTAACTTTTTATGACTAATCAATCTCTTTTTTAATTCAAGTCCGTTTTTCATTCCAAATACTCCTTCACTTCTTCAAACCCATAAGCATTTTTAACAATCTTTTCAATATACTCTAAATCAACTTTGCCGTTCTTCATAGGCATAGGTAACTCTAAATTTTTGAGTTTGTCTAAACTCATCTTTCTATAATAATTATATCGCCATTGGTGGTTTCTTATTAGTGTTCCAATAAAGAGTAATAAATAAGGATTATAGCCCTCTTTTATGGTTAAAACTGCATTATCCCCGCTTGTAATAAAATCATCAATTTGAAAAAATACCTCTCCAACACTTCCATTCATCGCCACACTTAAACATTTTCCTTCAAAGTTCGGTTCTTCGTCTGCGAATTGAGAAACACCATTATTCATAGAACTTGTTGTTACATAAGGCACATTTCCATTTAAATTCATAGCATTTTGAGGAATTGCTGTTTTTTTCTTAATCTCACATAAATCTTTAACTTTCATAATCTCAACATTTTTGTTCTCTTGAATTTTTTGTTTTGCTTTTTCTTTAGGGGTTAATCCCTCTACCATTTTATCAAAATTAACTTTTAAATTTTCTAAAATAATCTCTTGTTGCTCTATTCTTTTAGGGGTTATTTTCCTTCCATATTTATATTTCCACTTGTTTAATCTTATTTGAAGAACAACTTGCAATAATTGTTCAACACTAAACTTTTTCTTTGGAATTAAAATAAGGCAATCGCTATTTGCTGTGGAATTCGTTAATTGTAAAAATGCTTGTCCAATAGTTCCCGTTCTTGGAATTGTTATATAGGGGGCTTTATAATTAACAGGAATATCATAAAATCCATAAACTCCATTATCATCTCCTTTTGAGGAAATCAAAATAGTATTTCCTTCGTCTAAATTTGCTTTACTTTCATATTCAGTATCTCCATAAGAAACCTCAAATAAATCTTTTATTGTAGTCATCATTTTTTATTAACTCTGTTTAATTGATGATAAAACCTTATTCTAAATGAAACCATTTCTCTAACTAAACTATCAACTCCATTTTCTAATTCTTCTAATGTTGGTATCTTACTATCAATATAATTTTCAGGCACTAATTCAACATTTTTATCATTTTTATCTAATAAACAAATTTTCTTAATTTCTGGAATATCTTTAAATTTTAAATTTGGATTTATCATAAATGCTTTTAATTCTTCTCTAAAATCTAAGGTCATATCTGGAACATTTGAGTTTCTAATTCTCTTACCTTTTTTCATTTTATATCCGTCGTGGGTTATTCTTGCGAAATATACTTTTTGTTTATCAAAATCGTGAGCAATACCTTTTTTTAAGAAAACTCCAATAGTTCCAACACTCGCAGAGGGATTAAATAAATCTTCTGGGAAAGTTACAACAGATAAAAGAGAATTATGTTTAAGTAATTCTTTTCTCCAATTCTTACCAGAACTCTCAACCATAACTGAAATTGGAACGATTGCAAATAAAACTCCGCCGTCTTGCATTTGGGATAAAGCATAGTCAATAAAATGACTTTCTTTTTCATCTCCTTTCTTTAATGCAAATGGGGGGTTCATTAAAACTCTTGTAATTAAAGGATTTTTATTTTCGTTCCCTTCCCTTTTTTCATATTTTCCTGTTTCATATTGTCCTTTATTAGTCTTTAAAATATTCTTCTGAAAACAATTACCCTCACTCATATTGTTTCGCCCATCTCCTCTAAAAATCATATTAACAAGAGCAAGAGCCAC
>JAMWDA010000114.1 GCA_023818995.1 Candidatus Omnitrophota bacterium | reverse complement strand
ATGTATTGATTATAATTGGACAACCTGTCTTTCTGTAAAATGCCTCTATCATATCATAATACAGTGAATGGTCCTGCCTTTTTATAGTCTGAATACGGCAGGAATAATCTACATGGGTTACCGCGGGTATCAAGGAACGTCTTATCTTTAATTTATCAAAACCTTTTAAATCCTCATTATTTAAAGCTTCTGCTATCCTCTTTTCTTTTTTTATTGGAGCAACTAAAAGCATATACGGACTTTCTCTATCCAAATCAAACCAATCTGAAACACATTCTTTTAAAACCGTGGGCGCAAATGGCCTAAAAGATTCACGATGCTTTACCTTTAGATTCAATCGTGATTGCATATTAGCATCGCGGGCATCACCGATTATACTCCTTGCTCCCAAAGCACGCGGTCCAAATTCCATCCTACCTTGAAACCAGCCAATGATATTACCTCTAATAATCAAATCCGAAATCACATCGGGGATATCTTTATAATTTAATCTTTTATATGGTATATTCTCTTTTTTAAAGAAGCTCTCAATCTCTTCATCACTATAGGATGGTCCTAAAAAAGAACCCCTTTGAAAATCGTCTACTTCATTAGTAATACGTCTGTTTCCCAAATATTTATACCAAACTAACAATGCAGCACCTAAAGCCCCTCCAGCATCACCACTTGCTGGTTGAATCCAGATATCCTCAAATATATTTTCCTTTAATATTTTGCCATTACCTACACAATTTAAGGCTACTCCGCCTGCCAAACACAGTTTTCTCATTCCAGTAACTTTGCGAACATGCCGCGCCATCCTAACCATAATCTCTTCAGTAACCTTCTGAATAGAAGCAGCCAAATCCATCTCTTTCTGGGTAATCTTTGCCTGGAGTTTTCTTGGCTTTCCACCAAATAACCTTTCAAATCTCCAGTTGGTCATACGTATACCATTCCCATATCCAAAATATTTCATATTTAATTTAAACGAACCATCCTCTTTTATATCTATGAGATTATCTAAGATCAAATCTACATATTTGGGTTCTCCATACGGAGCAAGACCCATCAATTTATACTCTCCGGAATTCACTTTAAATCCGCAATAATAAGTAAAAGTAGAATAAAGCAACCCTAAAGAATGAGGGAATCTCAATGTGTAAAGTATCTGTAGTTCATTATCTTTACCTATACCAAAACTGGCAGTATCCCACTCTCCAACTCCATCTATAGTCAAAAATGCTGCCTCCTTAAATGGCGAAGGATAAAAAGCGCTGGCTGCGTGAGATTCGTGATGGCTAACAAAAAGAATCTTGCCTGGATAGCTTAATTCATTGCGAATTAACTCTGGAATCCAAAGCTTCTGCTTAATCCACAAAGACATTGCTTGAATAAACTGTCTTAATCCGGTAGGGGCATAGGAAAGTGAAGTTTCTAAAATTCTCTCAAATTTGATGAATGGTTTCTCATAAAAAACCACGTAATCTAAATATTCAGATTTAACGTTTGCTTCCCTAAGGCACCAAAGTGCCGAATTGATAGGGAAACCAAAATCGTGCTTCTTACGCGTGAAGCGCTCTTCCTGTACTGCACCAACAATCTGACCGTCCTTCACAATACAGGCAGCGCTGTCATGATAAAAACAGGATATACCTAAAATGTTCATGTCAGTAAATCTTCTATTTTTCAAATCGTTTTTTCAATTCTGCTCATCAGTTTTTCTTTATTATATATCCATAACAACAATCTATATCCGTATGATAGCAAAAGTAAACAATAAGTGTATTTACGATAAAGCATAATTATACTTCTATCGCCTTGTTTTAAAATCCGGTAAATTGCATCTATTATCTTCTGTGTATCAGGTGTGTGATGTAAGACTCCAAAAGGGTATGCGACAGCAAAGCTATTATCCTTAAACAGCAATTATCTGCCTATAGATAGACCCCCCTATGTTTGGAATCATATTTTCTAAAAGCAATATCTAATCCAGTAACGTTATCAGTCCAGTATCTCTGTATATGATATGGCATTTAACTTTGCGCTATCTAAAATATCTTTCCCAATGTTTGGCATTTGGATTCTTAAGATAATCCCAAAACATCCTTATCTTCTCGGATCTTTTAAGCATCAAGATAAAAATATCTCTGTCTTTTATTTTTCTTACCTTCTGGATGTCTTTCCTTTTCAGAAGAGTTGTTTTTAAATTTTTTATATTCCAAATTAGAGAGTTAAATACATTTTTAGCAATACCGAATCTGCCAACCACTATAAAGAAACAGATCTCTGCAAAGAAAATTATCAGATACAAAGGTAAGATAAAACTTAAATATGTTAAAGAATAATTCTTAAGTAGCATTCTCAAGGTATTTCTCTCTGATAAAAAACGCTTCTGAGACCTTCTAAGTTTTAGACCTAAAGTTGCAGAAGATTGATGGTATAGAAATGCTTTTGGTTCAACCATCACTTTATATCCTAGTAATCTTACCCGCCATGACAAATCTATATCGTCAGCCAGAGTAAAGAATAACGAGTCATATCCTCCTATTCTGTCAAAAATTTTTTTTCTGATAAGCATTGCTCCCCCAAATGAGAAAAATACCTCTGTAAAGTAATCATATTGACCATAATCTATCTGATTTATCCCCCGTGCTGAAGGAAAACCAGAAATATCCAAATCAGCACCCACACTATCAATAATGTTTATTTTCTCTCCACTTTCGTTTATTCTCTTCATCTTACAAGTACAGATTCCAATACATTTATCTTCATCCATTCTTTCTATCATATAATTCAAAATATACTTATCTAACTCCATGTCATTGCTGATAAAAAACAGATACTCGCCTTTGGCATACCTTGCTCCAATATTTCCCCCTTCAGCAGTACCATAATTTTTATCTACCCGAATTATCTTAAATTTTGGATAATTATTTTTTAAAAATTCTATACTACCATCAGTTGAGGCATTATCTACAAGAATAACTTCATAATTAGGATAATTTAAATTTAAAATGGAAGGTAGAAATCTTTTTAAAAGATCTTTACCGTTGTAGTTAATAATGATTATACTTATCAATGGGAAGTTCATACTTTTTTGCTATAAATAAGAATTGAAATGAAAGAAGAGTAGGAAATATTTTCACAATTGAACCAAATCCTGTGGTTTCAATTTGCTCTATCTTATAACCACAAGATTCAATAAGTTCTTTAGCAGTTTTTAAAGTAAAAAATCTTAGATGCCCTTTACTTAAAGCTCCTTAACCTGTATCAGAGAAAGCAAAATTGCCAAGGAGCAATTTCAAGCGGTATTCAAATCTAGCAATGTTAGGGACAGATACAATAAGTCTACCGGTTGAAGATAAATATAAATGTAAGTTATTTAAAACCAAATCAGGCCTATTAAGATGCTCTAAACAATCTAAACAGAGAATATAATCAAAAAATCCACTGGAGAATGGTAGAGATCTTAGGGTTTCAATATCCGCATTTATTACATGAACACAATAATCTTTCGCCTTCTCGCAAGCCTTAGAATCTAATTCTATTCCTATTACCTCACAGCCTTTTTTCTTAAGCTCTCTTGCCATATAACCATAGGCACAGCCTATATCCAAGACGCGCGAGTTTGGTTTGATTAATCTGTAAGCCTTATAAGTCGGACTATGTGGCCACGGATTAAATTCCTGCTTAGAGACAACGTCAATATCAAAGTAAAATTTCTCTCTCAATTTAAATATTCTCCATCTTTAAGTATATTACTTAATATTCCATCTGTAGTATATTTTTTAGCCCACTTAAAAGCGCACTCTTTGTATTCTTTAAGTTTGCCGTTATCTTTAATAATAGAAACAAGTGTCTTTATTAGATAATCTTCATTGTATGCTATACTCATACCTGCTTTATTTTGCTCAATCTCCTTGGCAACCATTGCTCCGTCAGTAATAATTATCGGCAGACCACAGAAGGCATAAAGTTTTGGTTTCCCAGGGTCAGCATATAAAATATTGTCATCCTCTTCGCAGGTCCAGATAGCAATTCCTACAGCACACTTAGATAAAATCTCCAAAACATCATTATTATCTTTGATAAACCCATGAAAGATAAAATAGTTATCTAAACTTAAATCACTAACCATTTTCTTTAAGGCCTCCTCATAAGGCCCTTTACCAATGATTCTAACTTTTATCTGAGGAATCTCTTTAATAATCTTAGGCATTGCTTTTATCAATAACTGTAGACCTTGATTTTCCGACAAGGTACCCACAAAGCCAATGGTATATCTTTCAATTTCTTCTATGGGTTTAAACCTTAAAAATTTTGAACTATAAGTAAGCGGTACAACTATATGCTTATATCTATCCGAAGATAATCTTGTATATCTATACCTTGCTTCAGCAATCTTTGGAGAAATATTCCAGACAAGGTCAGCATTTTTTACACAGAACTTATCTATTCTTCTAAAAAGCCAGACAACAAATCGATCAAAATTAAATCTTGAAGGGCTAGGATAATAATCAATGCTGTAATAGATTATTCTTTTTACCCATCCTAATTTTTTAAACAAAACACCCATAAAAGCAGAAAAACAAGAAATCCCTATAAAAATGTCAAATTTCCCTCTTAGTCTTAACATGGCATATAATAGAGAGACAATATATATACAAAAAGAAATAAAAAGAAGCGGCTGCTTATACCATCTCATATTGTGGATTTGGAAACCTGGCAGATTAAATTCTTTCTGCAGTCTTCCTTTGTTGTAAAGGGAACATCTTGAAATATTCTTCGGAGCAAAAGGACTAGTGATACCAATAACTATAAGGGTAGTCACTCTGTCTTTAAAATACTCCTCAAGTGTCTCTGTTCTACTTGTAATTAACTGCCCACTTATTAAAACTTTTAAATCTAAAAAACTATTCATAGGGATTACTAACTTTTTCTGCTACAACCATCATACCTTAAGTAATAGACCAGAAATATATTCTGTTTTCCCTATCAGTTACTTCTTTGAATTCAAAATAGTTAAAAATCTTTTTCATATTTTTCTTGTATAATACCTTATATGAAAACCAGTGGAAATAAATATTGGT
>JAMWDA010000113.1 GCA_023818995.1 Candidatus Omnitrophota bacterium | reverse complement strand
CTACCGTCTCCTGCTAATTTTACATAACCACCTAAAGGAATCATACATATTAAAAAAAACGTTTCTTTAAACTTCTTTCTAAAAATTGGTTTACCAAACCCTATAGCAAACTCATCAACACGTATATGGTTCAACCTTGCAGTTATAAAGTGTCCAAATTCATGAACGATAATTAATCCACTAAGAACCAATATAAAAATGATAATATCTATCAACTGCATATCAATTAACTAACAATTTTTTTAAAAACTCCTCAGTCTTCAATCTTGCCCAATCGTCCCAAAAGAAAATATCATCCAAACTACGCACTTTATGTTTTTTAGTAGAATTAAAAATATTCTCTATGGCTCGGTGGATATGGAGGAATTTTATCCGACCTTTAAGAAAATAATTTATAGCCACCTCATCAGCAGCATTAACTACTATGGGGAAATTTTCTCCTATTCTTGCTGACGATAAAACTATATCTAATAGAGGGAAATCCTTACGACGAACTTGTTTAAAAGATAAATTCTTACTTTGGAAAGAAAAATCTAACCCTTTAATAGGCAAAAATCTCTTAGGATAGTACAAAGAAAAACTAAGAGGTATTTTCATATCGGGTACATAAAAGCAACCAAAAAGTATATTATCTTTCATCTCTAAAAATGCATGGGCAGATGACTCCCTATGAATAACCACATCTATATTCGGGTAATCTATTCCGAAAAGGTAGTGTGTTTCCATAACCTCAAAACCTTTATTTACTAAAGTAGAACTATCAACAGTTATTCTTTCCCCCATCCCCCAAGTAGGATGCGAAAGCACCTCCCTAACAGTAATTTTTTCTAACTCTCTCTTATTATAATTTAAAAGTGCTCCTCCCGAAGCAGTAAGGTAGATTTTCTTTACTTGATTCTTATCCACAAACCTAAGAAGCTGAAAGAGGGCATTTATCTCACTATCCACAGGAATTATCTCTACAGAATTATCTTTAATGAATTTTTCCCATAGTTTACCAGCAACAACTAAAACCTCTTTACTTACCAGTGCCATGCGTTTAGTTCTCTTCACATTTATCGCGAATGGCTCTAACGAAGATATCCCCACAATTGCCATCAAAGATATATCTGAAGATAATTGAGAGAACTCCCTTACACCATTTTTACCATAGAACAATTTAACTTTTTTGGGTAAATCATTTCTAATCTCTTTTGCCTTAGCTTCATCAACTACGCAAACGTAAGGAGGGTGAAATTCTCTTATCTGTCGATTTAGCAATTCTATATTTTTATTCACCAAAAGACCCAAGACGGAAAAATTATTTTTATCACGCCTTATAATTTCCAAAGCGTTTCTCCCTATAGAACCTGTTGAACCAAAAATTAAAACTTTCTTCATCGCATCATTGTAATGTAAAGATAGAAAGTAGGTGCAGTAAATATTAAACTATCAATAACATCAAGCACCCCACCCATTCCAGGGAAGAGTTTACCCGAATCTTTCACCTGGCAATCTCTTTTTATCAAAGACTCAAAAAGGTCACCTAACTGAGAAATTATAGCTATAACGATAATAATAAAAATTTTCTCCCAATACAATAAACCTTTAACAAAAATAGAGAAAATTATCCCTATGAAAAAACTCGTTAAGAAACCACCTATTGCTCCTTCTAGAGATTTCTTAGGACTTACCCGCCTAGCTAAATATGTCTTACCGTAACGCACCCCCCAAAAGTAAGCTCCCACATCAGATGACTTGGTAACTAAAAGAAGAAATGATAACAGCGCAATCCCTTGAGGTAGCTGGCGTATCCTTATAAGGAAACTAAAACACCAGGAGATATAAATTATTCCAAATATGGTAGCAGAAATTGATATTATCGGCTGATGATTTTCTCTCTTTAATAACTCTAAGAGGAAAAGAATAAATAGACCAAATACGACAAATAAAAATTGCAAACTTTCCTCAACGTTAAACCTATAGTATATAGAGATGGGTATTAAACCACCGATAAATATCCCAAACAATTTAAATAATCTTACACCTTTTTTTTCCACCATATAAAAAAACTCGTAGAGAGCTATTACAATAAAAGCGGTAACCACTATACCACAAAGAGGATAATAAACCACAGCAAAAAAAGCTAATACACTTAGAATAATTGAAGATATGGTTCTTTTACCCATAATCTAAATTCCCCCAAACCGACGTTTCCGTTTAGAGTATTCTAAGATTGCTTTCTTAAACTCATTTTTATCAAAATCAGGCCAAAAAACTTTTGTAAAATAGAGCTCACTATAAGCTAAATTCCAAAGTAAAAAATTACTTATCCGTAGTTCACCTGATGTGCGAATAAGTAAATCAACATCGGGCAATACACCTAACGAAAGATACTTACGGAAAACATCTTCATTCATATCTTCCCTGTGGAGTTTACCTTCTAACAATTCTTTAGTTATCTTCTTAGTTGCTTCCACGATATCCCATCGTCCACCATAATCTAAAGCTACGTTAACGATAAGTTCGTTATTTTTTGCTGTAATTTGCTGAGCTTTTTCTATTTTTTTCAATAAATTTTTATCTATTCTGTCTTTCCTACCAATAAAATTTAACTTTATACCTTCTTTAATCAATCTATGGGTATTCTTATCAAGAAATTTCTCCAAATAGGAAAAAATATTTTCTATCTCTCTTTTAGGACGAGACCAGTTCTCGGTAGAAAAAGCGAAAAGGGTAAGAATTTTTACTCCCAACTTCTTTGCTTGCTCGGTAACTTCTTTTATCCTCTCTAAACCCTTTCTATGTCCAACACTACGGGATAAACCACGTTGTTTTGCCCATCTACCATTACCATCCATTATTATAGCTATATGGTAAGGCACATTCATAAAAAATTTAGGGGGCTTATGCCCCCTCCTCATAACAAAACATATTTTTATCTTTCTCTACTGTGAAGGAGAAGTTTTTATTAACTCGTCACCTAATTTCTCTTCTAATACTTCTTTAACCTTGGTAATTCTAGCTATCTCTAATTTAAGTTTTGCTATCTCATCATTTAAACTGTTAACCAAATTCTCTAAAGCTCGCTTTTCCGATTCTAAACTCTTATTTTTCTCGGTTAAAGAAGCTAATTCACTAGTAAGTTTCTGGTTCTCCTCAGCTAAGGTAATATTTTTTGAAGATTCACTATTAAGCTGTTTACTCACACTACTAAGCTTAGCTACTAACGAAGCTCCCACGATAACAAATACAACAAATATCCCTATAATAACTGAAACTAATAAAGGCTGATTCCTCATTTTAACTCCTCCTTGTAGCTTTTTTCACTTACATTACTTAAACTATCTTTACCTATCTTACTTAATCCTTTAGGGATAATTACTATTTCTACTCTCCGATTAAGCTGTTTATTACTTGGGGTATCGTTAGGGACAACTGGTCTATACTCTCCATAACCAATAGCTGATAATCTATTAGGAGAGACCCCTTGAGATTCTAAGTAATGTAGAACACTTAAAGCTCTATGCGCAGACAATTCCCAATTTGATTTCCATCCCGAATACTTTATTGGTTCATTGTCAGTATGCCCCTCTATACCTATGTTATTGTCCCTTACTTCATTATTCAACACACTAACTACCTTATCAAGTATAGGTAAACTCTCCTCTCTTAATTTTGCCTTACCTGAATCAAATAGAACCTCTGCTACAAAAGTAATAACTAACCCTTTATCCTCCATTTTTACTCTCACCTGTTTATCTGCTATCTCCTGTGCTAACTTCTTCTCCAAAAGGTTCTTGGCATCTTTTAATTCCAATAATGCGTCTTCCAAAGACTTAATCCTCTCTAAATCCGAACGTCTCCCCTGTTGAAATACGACAGTGCAACCACTAAATAAAAAAATAGAAAACCAGAGAATAAAATTTCTCATCCCTCTTTTTTTTCTCATATAGCTCTCCTTTCTGACGAAATATTATCAAAAACTATTTCTATATTAACTTTAATTAATATTACATTATCACAACCAACATCTAAAGTCAAGCATTTGTGCGGGCTGACTGGACAGGTTTAGGCACATGGTATTCACTTTTGTCTTGTTGGTTATACTATTCTTTGAACAAAGTTTCCAGTCTCATTGGTAATGGGAAGAAAGATTGTATTCCTTTCCCCAAAGGCTTAAAGAAGATTAAGAGAATTAGTTTTAAGGTTTTTTTAGATTTAAAAGAGCTAATTAAGAATTTTAGGCGCAAAACAACAAAGGCGCAAGCAACCAGAAAAAATCTGCGTCTCAGAACATCCAAGAGCAACAATCTTAGGTCAACGATACATCTAATAAGAAGGCCTGTAAGCACAAAAACAAAACTACAGTATAGAAATATTGCTGTGAGCAGAAATGTTTATCTACCTGTATATGAACCAAGCTCAATCTACCAAACCCGCAACAGTAGATTCTGGCAAAAAAGAAGGGTTCACGAATGGGATAAATACATCAATGACCCTTATGAAGATATAGATATAAAAGATATGAAGGACACATATAACCTGATATAATATCTAATCTTAAAATAAGGAGGTGGTTATATGTGCCCATATTCATATTATTAGATTATGCGTATAAGTAAAGATAAAAAACAACAGCGTTATCAAATGGTGATGTATGCTCAGGAAGATGGCTAAAACCATCTGCCAGACTTTATGCCACGACTCCTAAGACAGTGCATAAATGGAAAGACCGATTCAAACAAGGCGGATAGGAGGCTTTGGATGATTTATCTCGACGCCCCAAATATTCACCGCCTGCTGTCCCAGTGATACTGTTCAAGATACTTGAAGCTGTGGTATTCCGTTTTTAGGTTTTGCTTTTGAACGTTTGTTTACTTATGCAACATTATTTGCTGAATATGTATCTGATATAGAGACCGTGCATAATCTAATTGAACTTGGGTTCTATGATATAGAAAACTTTAAGGATAGAACTGAGTTCATGGAAAAAGCCAATACTTATCAGCCATTTTTTAATCTTGAAAGGCCAAATACTTATAAAGAGAACAGATTTCCTTGGCAATTAGCTAAAGAAAAACAGCCGGATATTCCAAAAGAGGCTCTTATATTACCAGCGGTAGACCTCGATGCTTTACTCAATAAAAAACTCAGCTTATTGACTAAAAGGGGTTATGATCTCT